>DATJKB010000249.1:0-7935 GCA_035491875.1 Pyrinomonadaceae bacterium
AGGAAAAGGAATTAAAGAAGGCAGGAACAGGGTTGCCGGACGCTGGCGCAGCGAAACCCAGTCCAACAAAGAAGCCTTAACAAGAGTTTCGAGTTTCGAGTTTCACGTCTCGAGTCAAGTGAACTTACTCTCAAAATTCAGAACTTGAAACTCGAAACTCGAAAGTAAAGATTTTATGGCTACATACACACCACCACCATATTTTCCGCAGAGTTCACTGGCTCCACCAGATAAGAATCGCTATCGCAGGTTCAAGATAATCGTGGCGCTAGTGATCATTGGATTCATACTCGTGTTCGGCGGCATTGGATACGGAATTTGGAAGCTCGTGACCTAGGTGCGATTATTCAAGCGACGACAGGATGGCTGCGAACACGTAATCAACTATCTTTTAAAAAGAAACATGGAACGGGAGCGAAGCGACCGCTGTCAAATTGCATTGAGCCCTTTGCGCGTTCAAATCGGTCGCTCTGCTCCCGTTCCGTAATATTCAAGGGTATGGCTACTCTGTTACTGCTCTTGTGCATGCTTCCCCTAGCCGCGGCACGTTCGGCTGATCAAGCTCGCTATCGCGACATAGAACATGATGCGATAACTACGATTCCCGCCAGGTATCCAAGCGAGCCTGGCTTGCGGGTAACGGGAACTGTCAAAGTCTTGCTTCTAATTGATCGACATGGCGATGTGCTGTATGCGAGCGCTATTTGCGGACATCCGTTACTAGTGCCGCCGTCAATTGTCGCTGCCCGAGGGTGGAGATTCCCACCCGTAAGGCAAACGCGCAAACGTCACAGGATCGGAGTGATCTCTTTCTTGTTCAACGAACCGAATGCGTCCCGCTAAAACTTAACGAGTCCACAACTTGACAGTTTTTCCGGCGACCTTTATAGTTTCCCGTTTCGGACTAACGTCTGAAGGTAACAAGGGCAACGTCCAGTAGGTTCTGTTGGTGTGGAGGCGTTGCTCGGCCGGTACGCTCGGCCATTGATAACAGTTATTGTGGCGTAAACGCACGCGTCGCGGCTGAAGTATTAGTCGCTCCAACGCGTGACGCGCTTGTGAGATTTTTCTCGCCTGGATTGCGACGCCACAGAAAAGTTTCGGCTTAAGGGAAGCCAATATCCGCACCCGCCCAACGCAGCGAAGTCAGAACGTCCCTAAATTAAGAGAACAGGGCAGCAGCCTGCGCTGACTGCCGGACAAAGTAGAACTTTTAGTTCTGCATGGGGAAAGCCCCTGGTTCCGGAAAGAGGCAGGTAGGCGCCCTTTTGCGCGTCAAATTCAAGCGACGCATTTAAGAGTTCGTAAAGAGGAAACCAAGTGCCGACTATTAATCAGCTTGTTCGCAAAGGTCGCCAGCAGGTCAAGTACAAGACGGCCAGCCCTGCGCTTCAGAGTTCGCCTCAAAAACGAGGCGTCTGCACGCGCGTCTATACGCAAACGCCTAAGAAACCAAACTCGGCGCTGCGAAAAGTCGCACGTGTGCGCCTGACAAACGGAATCGAGGTTACGACTTACATTCCGGGCGTTGGTCACAATCTGCAGGAACACTCAATCGTTTTGATCCGTGGGGGCCGCGTTAAGGATCTTCCGGGCGTGCGCTATCACGTAATTCGCGGAACGTTGGATTCAGTCGGTGTGGCCGATCGAAAGCAAGGACGTTCGAAGTATGGTGCGAAACGACCGAAGAGCGCGAAGTAACAAAGGTGCCGGGTATCAGGTGTCGGGTGCCTGATCTCCAATGCGTAACTGACACCCGACACCTGATACCTGAGACCCAAGAATATGCCGAGACGACGAGTAGCAGAACGACGAGAAGTACTTCCTGATCCTGTTTATGGCAGTCCCCTGGTGACCAAGTTCATCAGCGGCGTTATGTGGGCAGGCAAGAAGTCGTTGGCCGAAGGGATCTTTTACAACGCCATGCGCCAAATCGGCGACAAGACTGGCGAAGAGCCCTTGAAGGTTTTCAAACGAGCAATCGATAACGTGAAGCCAACGGTGGAAGTCAAATCGCGACGCGTCGGTGGCTCCACTTATCAGGTTCCCGTGGAAGTTCATCAGGAAAGGCGCGGTGCCCTGGCAATTCGCTGGATTGTTTCATATGCGCGCGACCGCGGTGAAAAGACGATGACCGACCGTTTGGCCGCCGAGATTCTCGACGCAGCCAACAATCGCGGAAACGCCGTTAAGAAGAAGGACGATACGCATCGAATGGCCGACGCAAACAAGGCCTTCGCGCATTACAAATGGTAACTAAGTACTTTGATCTTTGTGCTTTGAGCTTTGTCCAAGCACCAAGTACCAAGCACTAAGTTCTAAGACCTATGGCTAAGCAAGATCTAAATCTGACGCGGAATATCGGCATCATGGCGCACATCGATGCCGGCAAGACCACCACTACGGAGCGGGTCCTCTATTACACCGGAATCACGCACAAGATCGGTGAAGTGCACGAGGGTACGGCGACCATGGACTGGATGGAACAGGAGCAAGAGCGCGGCATTACTATCACCAGCGCTGCGACCACCTGTTTCTGGGAACGCAACGGCATCGATCACCGCATCAATATCATCGACACCCCGGGCCACGTAGATTTCACAATGGAAGTGGAGCGTTCGCTTCGCGTTCTTGACGGCGCAGTCGCTGTTTTCGACGGAGTTGCTGGTGTTGAGCCACAGTCTGAGACTGTTTGGCGGCAAGCAGACAAGTATGGCGTTCCACGTATTTGCTTCATCAACAAGCTGGATCGAGCAGGAGCGTCATTCGATCGTTCGTTTGAGTCGATCATCACTCGCCTCGGTGCGAATCCGGTGGCGGTACAGATTCCGATTGGTCTCGAGGATAAGCTCAAAGGCATCGTCGATCTGATCTCGATGAAGGGGTTGATCTGGAACGACGAGAGTAAGGGCGCAGAGTATCAGACAGTGGAGATTCCTGAGGATTTGAAGGAAGCCGCTGCTGCTGCGCGAGAGAAGCTGATTGAAGCTGTTGCGAGTGTCGACGACGACTTGATGCACAAGTACATCGAAGGGGAAGAGATTTCCGAGGCTGAGATTCGCAAGGCTCTACGCCAGGGAACGATCGGTCTGAAACTTGTACCTGTTGTTACCGGTTCGGCTTTCAAGAACAAAGGCGTGCAGACTTTGCTTGACGCGGTTGTTGATTATTTGCCGTCACCACTCGACGTGCCTCCGGTTGACGGAATCAATCCAAAAACGGATCAGCCTGAAACTCGTCCTGCCGATGCCGCTGCTCCGTTTGCAGGCCTTGTCTTCAAGATAATGGCTGATAAACACCTGGGCCAATTGTCTTTTGTGCGCATCTATAGCGGCAGCATTAAGGCCGGGTCCTATGCCTATAATCCTGTTAAAGGCAGCAAAGAGCGCGTGGGAAGGTTGATGCGGATGCACGCCAACAAGCGTGAAGATATTGAGGACGCGAGCGCGGGTGAGATTATTGCTATCGGCGGCATGAAGCAGGTTACTACCGGGGATACGGTGTGTGACGAGAACAAGCCCATCATTCTCGAGAAGATGGAGTTTCCGGCTCCCGTAATTCGCGTTGCTGTCGAGCCCAAAACGCGACAGGATCAGGATAAACTGGGAGTTGCTCTCAATCGTCTTGCGCAGGAAGACCCTTCCTTTAACGTTTCAACCGATTCCGAAACCGGTCAAACGATCATTGCCGGTATGGGTGAGTTGCATCTTGAGATCATCGTAGATCGGATGAAGCGTGAGTTTGGCGTTGAAGCGAATGTAGGTAAGCCGCAGGTCGCATATAGAGAAACGATCACTCAGGCGGCAGCGGGTAAAGAGATCTACAAAAAGCAGACAGGTGGACGTGGTCAGTTTGGACACGTGGAGCTTGAGATTGAGCCGGCTCCCGGCGAAGGTTTTGTTTTTGAAAACAAGATCACCGGCGGTGCCATTCCCAAGGAGTACATCAAGCCTGTCGAGCAGGGCATTAAGGACGCAATGGAGCGCGGGTTCCTCGCAGGCTATGAGTTGGTGGACATCAGAGTACGCCTGGTATTCGGTAACTACCACGAGGTGGATTCGGATGAACGCTCCTTTCATATTGCTGGTTCGCTCGCTTTTCAGGATGCGGTGCGAAAGGCAAAGCCCGTTTTGCTGGAGCCCATCATGCGGATTGAGGTTGTGACCCCTGACGATTACATGGGGGCGGTTAATGGCGACCTCAGGCGCAGGCGTGGACAAATTGAAAAGACCGAACCTCGACCCGGCGGCGCCCAGGTGATTACCTCGTTCGTGCCGCTTTCTGAGATGTTTGGGTACACAACCGACTTGCGCTCAGCAACCCAGGGGCGGGCCACTTCAACGATGCACTTCGAGCGCTACGATCAGGCGCCGAAGAGCATCGCGGAGGAAGTGATTGCGAAGGTTCAGGGAGTAGCGAAGTAACGACGGCACAGGCTTTCGAGTCTGTGCAATTTTTTTGACTAACTCAGCCGCCTCAAAAGGGCTGGCACAGGGGATAAAAGAGAAATGTCGAAGGAAAAATTTGATCGTTCGAAGCCGCACGTGAACATCGGGACCATCGGGCACGTGGACCACGGGAAGACGACGTTGACGGCCGCCATCACGAAGGTGTTGGGGAAGAACAATCCGAAGGTGCAGTTTGTGGCCTTCGATCAGATTGATAAAGCGCCGGAAGAGAAAGCGCGCGGGATCACGATCGCGACAGCGCACGTGGAATATGAGACGGCGAATCGTCACTACGCGCACGTGGACTGTCCGGGACACGCCGACTACGTGAAGAACATGATCACGGGCGCGGCGCAGATGGACGGGGCCATCCTGGTAGTGGCCGCGACTGACGGACCGATGCCGCAGACGCGCGAGCACATCCTGCTGGCCCGCCAGGTAGGCGTGCCGGCGATGGTGGTGTTCATGAACAAAGCCGACGCGGTCGACGATCCGGAACTGCTGGAACTGGTGGAACTGGAAGTGCGGGAGTTGTTGAGTGCGTATGAATTTCCGGGTGATGAGATACCGGTGATACGCGGCAGTGCGTTGAAGGCCCTGGAAGGCGACCCGACCTGGGAGAAGACGGTGGAAGAGCTGATGGCGGCGGTGGACAGCTACATTCCGACGCCGGAGCGCGACATAGAGAAGCCGTTTTTGATGCCGGTGGAAGATATCTTCACAATCCAGGGCCGCGGCACAGTGGCCACTGGCCGTGTGGAACGCGGCAAGGTGAAGGTGAACGAGTCGGTGGAGATCGTGGGCATCCGGCCAACGAAGACGACGGTGGTGACGGGTGTGGAGATGTTCAAGAAGCTGCTGGATGAAGGCGTAGCGGGCGACAACGTAGGCTTGCTGCTGCGTGGTATCGACCGCAAAGACATCGAGCGGGGCCAGGTAATCTCGAAGCCGGGCAGCATTACGCCGCACACGAAGTTCAAGGCGGAAGCGTACGTGCTGACGAAGGAAGAAGGCGGACGACACACGCCGTTCTTCACGGGCTACCGGCCGCAGTTTTACTTCCGCACGACAGACGTGACGGGAGTGGCAGCGTTGCCGGCAGGAGTGGAGATGGTGATGCCGGGTGATAACGTGGCGATGGAGATCGAATTGATCGCTCCGATCGCGATGGAGAAGGGACTGCGGTTCGCGATCCGCGAAGGTGGTCGCACGGTCGGCGCCGGCACAGTCTCAGACGTTATTGAATAGATGGAATAGGACATATAGGACTTATACGACCGATATGTCCTATTGAATGTAGAATCAGGATTTGAGTTATGCCACGCGATAACATTGTCCTTCAGTGTAACGAATGCAAAAGCCGCAACTACGTTACGACTAAGAATAAGAAAACTACGCCCGATCGGTTGGAGTTTAGTAAGTTCTGTCGCCGTTGCCGCAAGCACACTGATCATAAGGAAACCAAGTGAGAACCGACACGGAGACGGGGCGACGCGGAGACACGGTGAATTTCTCCGTGGCGCCGTTTCTCCCAGTCCCCGAGTCCGCCGACGGAGGGGTATAGTGTCAACGGTTAGCACGTCGGTCTCCAAAACCGAAAGTCCGGGTTCGAATCCTGGTACCCCTGCCATTGTTTGAAAGTTGTTCATGGCTGAAATAGATAAAGCAGACGCATCCATCGGCGCACCCACGAGTTCATACAATGAGCGCGGCGAGGGCAAGGTGACGCGCAGTGATCGTGATCGAGGGGTTGGCGCGACATATCACCGTCCCCCAGGTCGAATCATTCAGTTTCTGCACGATGTGCGTGCGGAGATGAAGCGCGTGTCGTGGCCAAATGCAGCGACCGTCAAGAACACGACGATCATCACGCTCGTCGCGGTCATTTTCTTCGCGATCTATTTGTTCGTGGTCGACACCGCAATGACTTATCTGGTTAAGGGGATTGACTGGGTGATCGCCCGTTTGGCGAACTTTTTGGGTATCGGATAACGAAAGAGTTCTCTAATGCAGCAGTGGTTCATACTTCATACCTATTCCGGGCACGAGAAGAAAGTCCGCGACAGCTTGAAAGCGCGGATTCGTGACACCGATCTCCAAACGGAGATCACCGAAGTGCTTGTACCAACGGAGACCGTGGTGGAAATGCGCGGTAACAAGCGGGTGGAATCGTCGCGTATGTTTTATCCGGGTTACGTGCTGGTACAGATTGAGTGTGATGACCGCGGGCACATTCCTGACAATGTTTTTCACTTGATCAAGTCGACGCCAAAAGTGACGGGTTTCGTCGGCGGCCATAATCCAACGCCATTGACCCCGCAGGAAGTCGATCAAATCGTTCATAACGTTACCGAGGCTGCGGAGAAACCGAAGCCGAAGTTCTCGTACGCGGCTGGAGAAACCGTCAGAATTAAATCCGGTCCTTTCCAGAGCTTCACCGGCAAGGTTGAAGAAGTTAATGAGGATAAGTCGACCCTGAAAGTGACGGTAACGATCTTTGGACGCTCAACACCGGTCGAATTGAACTTCCTCGATGTTGAGAAGGTTACGTTCGCAGAAGAAGAATAGGACATAGAAATAGGACGTATAGGGTCCACTGGGTCCTATATGGGTGAAGCAGCATGGCGAAGAAAATTACAGGCTATATCAAGTTGCAGGTGCCGGCAGGCAAGGCGAACCCCGCACCGCCGATTGGTCCAGCGTTGGGCCAACACGGTGTGAACATCATGGAGTTCTGCAAAGCCTTTAATGCGAAAACGGCGCAAATGGATCCGGATTTGAAAATTCCGGTCGTCATTACGGTCTATGCAGATCGTTCGTTCACTTTTGAAACGAAGACACCGCCCGCTGCGGACTTGTTGAAAAAGGCCGCCGGGATTCCGAAAGGATCCGGCAAGCCGAATCGCGAGAAGGTTGGAACGATCTCACGCGCAAAAGTGGAAGAGATCGCTAAGACAAAATTGCAAGACCTGAACACCACCAGCCTCGAGTCGGCCATTCGAACAATTGAAGGTACGGCGCGGCAAATGGGACTAACGGTGGAATAAAACATTGCCGATTGTTGATTGCCGATTGCCGATTGGCAGGTGCAATTGAAGTTGGCACTTTGAGAGGGAGGATTAGTCGCGGTTGCAGTGCCAATCGGCAATCGGCAATCGGCAATCCGTTCGTACCTCGGAGATAAGGAATGAAGAAACACGGAAAGAAGTACAGGGCTGCGACTGAAAAAATCGAAGCCGGACGCAAATACGATCTCGACTCAGCTGTCGCCAAGATAAAAGAGATCGCGTTCGCGAAGTTCGACGAAACAGTGGAATTGACAATCTGGCTTGGCGTTGATCCAAGAAAGGCTGATCAACTTGTGCGCGGTACCATCGTGTTGCCGCACGGTCTAGGCAAGTCGAAAACCGTCCTTGTGATCGCACAAGGAGACAAGCTCAAAGAAGCCGAAGAGGCTGGAGCCGATATCGTCGGCGGTGAAGATCTC
>DATJKB010000250.1:0-21775 GCA_035491875.1 Pyrinomonadaceae bacterium
GGGGGTGCAAAGTCTATTCAGTACCATTCGCGGTAGCGGATGGCCTGGACTCAAGATGCGCTACTCTCTCTTTGATGACCGGACCGACACGTAAGAATGGTGGTGCTTGAGTCTAGGCCATCCGCTACCGCGAATGGTACTGAATAGATTTCGCCCCCACCTGCTACGGCGAGGTTGGTACTGACTGAATTGCACTACGAAGCAAGTGTTTGAAGAGAGAGTGTTAAGCGTTCGCTTGTTTGTAGAACTCAACCGTCTCCTTCGCAGCTTGAATAACCTTTGTCCGAAGCGTTTCAGGCTCGAGTACTTCGAGCTTCGATCCAAACGATAGTGCGAACTGGCAGGCCATCTCTTCTACATCGAAGCCAACCGAGACTCTCAACCATCCGTCTGCGTCTGTTTCGTAAGTCTCGCTTACTCGGGAAAAGCGACCGGCGAACTGCAGAAAATGAAATACCTCTGGCGCAACTCTGAATCGCGCAGGGTAGTTTGGCAAACTTGATTTGAATTTTAATGCCGACGCTTCCCAGTAAGCAGGAAGATCAAAATCATCTGGTATCACAACGCGCTCCTGCAACACTTCCGCGCGCAAGATTCTCGAAACTCGATAGGTTCGAATGTCTGAACCAACTCCGGCGACGAGATACCAAACACTTCCCTTCGCCACGAGGCCCAGTGGATCGCATACGCGTTCAGCCGGTTCGCACTCACGACCGCGATCGTAATTGAATGACAACTTTCGCTCTGACCACACTGCTTCCTGCAAAGTGGGTAATAGAGGCACTGCTTCTTCGTGTCGACCCCATCGCCCCACATCAACGTAAATGCGCCGCCGCGCGCGTTCGGCCGCTTGTTGGTAAGACGCCGGAAGTGCGGCGAGCAGTTTCAGCAGTGCCCCTTCCGCAGCCTTTTCGAGTTTGAGGTCAGCAAACAACCTGGAAGACTTTGTCACGAACAACGTTTCGATCTCAGCTTCGTTCAGGCCAGTGAGGTTGGTCCGATACTCACCGAGTAACGACCAGCCGCCATGCGTCCCACGCAACGCGATCACCGGGATACCCGCACCACTCAAAGCCTCCATGTCGCGATGGATCGTGCGCTCCGAGACCTCCAGACGCGAAGCCAGATCTCTGGACGTCAGTTGGTGATGAGCCTGGAGCAGCAGAACTATGGATAAAAGTCGATCGGCGCGCATCGGCAGGAATTTTAACTCACATACATGACAGTGGGTGTCATGTTTCCAGCTTTATCTTCAGCTTCGAAAGGATCCAACGATGCGAAAGGTGACCTTTGGCGGTGCGAACAGCCTGGATAACTTCTTTGCCCGGAAAGACGATTCGGTCGATTGGTTAATGTGGGATAAAGAGGTAAACCAGATAATGAAGACTTACTGGAAGTCAATTGACGCGGTGGTCATGGGCCGGCGAACTTATGAAGTTGCCGAGCGAATGGGCGGTGGTGGAGAGCAACCGGGTGTTAAGACCTACGTGTTCTCACGTACGTTGAAGAACGTGCCGAACAAGAAAGTGGAACTTGTGTCGGAAGACGCGGCCGACTTTGTGCGACGACTCAAAAAGCAAAAGGGCAAAGACATCTGCGTGATGGGAGGCGGCAAGTTGGCGAAGTCGCTGTTTGAAGCGGATCTAATCGATGAGCTTGGATTCAACGTGCATCCCGTATTACTCGGTTCGGGCATACCTCTGTTTTACGAGATGACCCGACAAATCAATTTGGAATTACTCAGTTGTCGACAGTTAAGTAATGGGTGTGTTGTGCTGATGTATCGGGTGAAGCATTGAGGACTGAGTGGTCTTTGGCCTTTGGCAATCATGTGGCGAACAGTCAGTACCGACACGCGGTAGCGTCGGGTCGTCTTTGGCTACACGAGGTTGAGTGTTACGTGCAGTGACCTGACGCTACCGCGTGTCGGTACTGACTGTTCGCCACATGATTGAGCGATTGCCAAAGATCAATTACAGGAGGAACTCACTAGTGACGCAACGAAGAATCGTCGTCTATATCGCAACCAGCGCAGACGGTTACATTGCCAGGCCGGACGGAAATGTCGATTGGCTGAATCGCCCTAGCACGGCGGGTGATTACGGCATGGGTGATTTCTTCAAAACGGTTGATACCGTGCTTTGGGGACGAAGGACATTCGACGAGGCAATGGGCAGAACTAAAGGAAAGGGCGGGTTTAGCAAGTCCATGAAAACTTACGTGTTCACGCATAACCCACCGTCTCACTCAGATTACAAGTACGTGCAGTTCGTCAATGAACCGATAAGCGAATTCGGGAGTCGGTTGCGTGCAACACCTGGGAAAGACATTTGGATGATGGGCGGTGGCGGTATCATTGGTTCATTTCTTGACGCGGGTGAGTTAGACGAATTCATCATCCATGTCATGCCAGTTTTTATTGGAGAGGGCATTCCTCTCATCCAACCCCGGCACCTACAGACCCAGCTGAAACTGTTATCAAGTATGAGCTACGAAGATGGTGTCGTGCGTTTGCACTACGAAGTGGAGAGAAGCAAGCCACCGAAAAAGGCACCTCGCAAGCGTAGGTGAGCACCAGAGCGCGGTTGAGAATGTGTGGAAACTGATCGTCTCATTCTCCCCAGGCTTTAGCCTGGGGCAGAAGGCGACTTTTCAAAAGCTTAACCCGTTTCAACGGTTTCCATTCTGGATCTGCAACGGTTCCGCAGAATTTGGAATGCACTGATCCCCACGCTGAAGCGTGGGGAGAATGAAAGGGTCCTAACCAACCAGTAACCCTAAAAAACATTCACCGCGGCGATGGACTTCAGAAGGCTGTAGCGCAACTCATTGCGCCTTCCGAATACCTCGGCCCGCGGTGAAACCGTGCGAGCTAAGTGCCAAGCGCTAAGAGCCAAGGGCTAGATCTGATACTTCGCACTTTGCTCTTCGCACTTTGCTCTTCGCTCCTTGCTCTTCGCTCTTCGCTCTTCGCTCTTTGCCGGCTTATTCCTTCGTCAAAACCTCTCGGAAGAACTCTAGTGCCCTTGGATCACCCGACTCACCGAGCGAACGAATCGCTTGTTTCCGCACCAATTGATTCGGATGCGTGCGAGCGATTTTGATCAGGATCGGAACCGACTCTTCCGACCGGCGCTGACTGATCGACCTTACAGCTTGAACCTGCACTTCTGCGTTGCCATCGCTGCTCTGCGCAGTCGCACTCAGGAAGTCGAAGCTTCGCTGGCTCACGCGCTCACCTAACAAGCGGATTGCGTGGCGTCGCAAATCCATCGACTCATCAGCTTTCGCTACGTCAAACAGCTTGTCTTCAACCCGGTGGGTTTTGATCTCCGCCAGGGATTGCAAAGCAGCCTTTCGCACGTCCGGCATTCGTTCGCTATCGTAGAGCTTGAGCAGATCGTCAATGGCCGCCTCACCACGTTCGGCCAAAAGGCGGATAGCCGATCGACGCAACTCAGAATTTGTATCGGTGCGAGCGATCTCCAGGAGACGGGGTTGCGCTCGCGGGCTCTTTGTGTCCACCAGCGCTCTCAACGCCGATCGCTTCACTTCAACATTCGGATCGGAGTTGTAGATCTTCATTATCTCGTCGACAGCTTCTTCGCGTTTGAAGCGGCCCAGTTGTCGCACAGCAATGCGGCGTGACTCAAAGTCGGAGTCATTCTTCGACAACCCAAGAAGAAACGTGAATGCTTGGCTGTCCTCGTGCAAACTACCCGCAGCTGAAACCACGCTGCGCTTAACATCGATATCCTTCACGGTTTCATAGAGATTTTGGAGTGTGGCTAGAGCGCCGCGGTCATGACCTTCGCCGATGGAATGCGCAGCTTGCCGTCTGATCTTCTTATCTTCGGCTTCATCGCGAACGAGGCCCGCCAGAAACGCCTGCTCACCGCCGACCTGGCCAAGCCAGTAGGTCGCTGACGAACGTATCCGCTGATTCTGTGATGTTGTTATAAAGTTTCTGAGCATCCCACCTACGCGCTGATCGTCGTGCAAGCCAATCGCGAGCACGGCACGCTCACTCAAACGATCGAGCGGCGCAGCTGCAGCCAACGCGCGCAGATAATTCAAACTCTCTTCATTGTTAGCGCGACCCAACCAGTAAACAGGGTAGCCACTGTATTCACGCTTTCTCTCAAGATTGAATACTTCCATTCGCGTGATTTGATTTGTGGTCGGTTCTCTCAAAAGGAAGATGGCCAAGCTTCGAGTTTCAACAGGCTGCCCATTCGACGTTGTGCCAACAAACACTGACGTCTCGCCAATCGTGTTTATTGAGCCGTTGAACTCACGGATTCCCGGATCGACCGCTACACCCGGCCGGACGTCGAAAGCGTACGCAGACCAAAACGGCGAAGAACTGCCGCGTGCCTTGGTCCTGGCGGCTTCGAGCTTTGCCATCAGGTCCGCGCCTTGAACGGCTGTGAAGCTCTGCACCGTCGTGTCGGGTGACTGCACCTGCACGTCGTCAGAGATGGTGCCGGTAATCTGAATCTGCTGCGTCTGACCATTTCGAGCACACGCGATAAGTGCGAACGACAGGCCGATTAGGATTGATAACGTTTTGGAACGTCGCATGAACTGCCTCCCATTGATTAACCGAATGCGAGATCTGCGTGGGGTTTTTCTTCTGCCGCTGCTTTGCTCTGCACAGCTAATCACAGATCAAACCAAGCGAACCTGAGAATGGTTTGGATTTGTGGTCATCCGCGCAAAATTTGCGGCTCAGCCCGTTTGGTTAAAGTGCTCCGTGCTCCGCGATTACGATTTCGAGCTACGTGATGAAAACCCGTTGTCGAAGCTCGCAGAGCACGGGAGTCTTAGTGCCTCTACTTCAGAAGATCTTCCAGAAATTTCAATGCTTCCGGATCTTTGCTTTCACCCAAATACCTGACAGCAAGTTTCCGCATTTCTACTGACGGATCGTTCTTCGCAATAAGCATCAGCTTGTGTACGGCACTTTTGTGTTTTGAATTTCCAAAACCGCGCAACAACGCCATGCGCACCTGTTGGTTTTGCTCACTGTCGTACATGCCGACGAGCTGCGTCGTGGTTTGTTCGTCGTCTTTATCGCCCAATCGGCGCAGAGCATACAGACGAAGATCCATTGGCTCCCCGGTGCGTGCAATGTCATACAACTTCGTTTGCGCGCGCGGATCCGGCGACTCAGCTAAGACACGGAGGTACGCCTGCTTCAGCGACACATTGGTTTCAGTGTTGTAGAAGCCGAGGATATCGTCGATTGATAGCCGGCGGTGATCTGAAAGACGACGGACTGCTTCGATTCTCAACTCAGGCGTTTCACCCTGCCGCGCGATGTCGAGCAACTTAGCCTTCGCCCTTGGATCGTCCCGCTCCGCTAGAACGCGAATGATTTGAGCGCGAATCTCAAGTGTTTTGTCAGCGTCGTAGATCCGGATCAACTCGTCCAGCGAGCTAGCGTCTTTTAGCTCCGCCATATAGCGAATGGCCCATAGCCGTAACGCTGGATCGTCGCCACTTCGCGCAACTTCCATCACTTTTGCTGAGCCGCGCGCGCTTCGCGACTCAACCAGCGCGCGAAGAATCTGACCCCGTATCTCTTTGGTGCGATCCGCATCGTACAACTTGATCAGTTCGTCTGTTACTGCATCAGTATGCTGGTCACCCAGCCGCCTGATGGCCGTCTGTCGGAGTTTCAAATCGGGATTCGACCGCGCAATCTCGAGCAACATCGGTACGGCCCGAGCGCCGCCGTGTGAACCGAGCAGCGACACGGCAGCCGACTGCAAACCCGGACATTGCTGCTGGGCATTTGCTCTCAATACTTCGGTAACGAATGTGATCGCTCGTTCCTCATCCGCCTGGAATAAACTTTGAAGCGCTAGAATCTTGAGCTCACAGTCCTCGCGGCTCCGAATGCCGGTAAGCTTGTCCTGGTGCCCCAGCACAACCAAAAGTGCCTCAGCTTCACGCCGCCAGGACGAGCCCGGGTAATTCTCAATCAGGCGAAGCAACGGTTTGACTGCAGCATCTTTACTACCTTGCTTGTGAAGTGCGTAGGCATACCAGTAGAGAGCGGCGTCAAGATCTTTGTCCTTCGGGTAACCCTTTATAAAATCGCTAAACTTCTCGGCGGCCTTAAGCCAATTCTGAGCCTCAATGAAGTCGCGGCCTTCACGAAAGATCTGCATCGCTGCGGTGTTACTCTTCGTGCCTTGCACAAAGTTGCTCAGCTTTTTTAGTTCCTGATCGCTGCCGTGGGCCGTGGGGGAATAGATAGTGATTGCCAGCATCGCGCCGAGCACGACGGCCGCGATTACCGCGTATTTGAAATATCTCCAATTGAACAAGTGCATCATGGCGTTAATTCTCTTCCTTCGTTTCGATTTGTTTTCTTTGGCTCACCGCACAGGCACAGAGAACTGAGAGCAAGCGCAGACGATCGAGCGGTGATCAATGAACGCAGAAGTCATCTCTCTGTTCCCTGTGCCTCTGAAGTGAGGCTTTGAATTACCTTTGGTGAATGGACTGCAATCAATCGTCGTCCAGCGCTCGCGCGAGCACTGTTGAATTCACCTGTAGTAGAGCAACGATATTTTTGCGCTCGACACGTTCGTTGATGACACGAACGTCATCCGTACCGGCGCGCTTCGGAAGGTTCGCGATATCCAACAGAATCGGTTCGAGATTCTCGAGCAAACTTGCAACTTGTATGTCTCCCGCCGCGTCAGCCTCACGTTTCAACATCATGTTTCGCACTATTAGCTGTTGGGCGAGTTTTTGTTCGTAGGCGACCTCCACTGGACCGCCGGCTTTCGCAACGCGAACGTTCCTGAATGCGCGCAGCAACAATTCAGACTTTTGGAGATGCATGGCCGTTAACGCCTGAATGTCGCCGGCTTTCTCGGTGTTCGACGGTTGAGTCGTGTCAGCGTCCGGCTGAACCTGCGCGATGTTGCTTCCGTCTCTCACCAATGGTGACATCCGACGAATCTGTTTCGATTTCGCGGGCGCCGAATCAGACTTCGGTGGAGCTGCGTGAACGGGTTCGTGATTGTTCGGTGTTACCTGTGGCGACGGCACAAATACTGGTATCGGATTCTTCTGCGTGATTTGCGCCGGCGGCGTCTCTTTGTTCTGCGTCGCTCGATAAACAATGAAACCAACGAGAGCTGCGATCAACATCAATGAAGCAAACGCAATTGCTCGCGGAGCAAAACCCCAACTCCAACCGAGCTTCGGCTTAGCAGGCGTAACCCTCGGCTGCTCAACTGGCTGGCCAAGAATTCTTTTCAGCGCATCAGCCTGCGAGGCCGGATGTAGTGATGGATTGTAGTTACTGATCTCGCTGCGGAAGCTGAGAAAGTCGGCCCGCGCTTCCTGGCACACGACACATTGCGTCAGATGTCGTTGTACTTCGCGAGCTTCAACTTCAGAAAGCTCGCCGTCGATCAACTGAGAAATCTTTTCTGTAAAATCGCAATTCATAAAACCTGCTTACATCTCCACGGTTCCCTGAGAACTGGCGTTCGCATGAAACGCTCGCGCTCGTTTTGCCCACGACTCCCGCAGCGCGGTTCGCGCGCGGAAAATATCAATCTTCACTTTGCTCTCCGACACATTGAGCACCTGTCCGATCTCCCGATAGCTCAATTGCTCTTGTTCTCGCAGCAACAGGGCCACTCGCTGGTCTTCAGGAAGCTTGTCCAACATCTGCAACACCAACTGCTGCCGCTCGCGCGTCTCGTATTCCTGTTCAGGATTGCGTGTGCGCGGCGTCATCACTTCCACTACTCGATCAAAGAGCCGGTACCTCGTATTCGATTTGCGAAACTCATTTAGAGCGAAGTTTCGTGCCACCCGGTAGAGCCAGAAGCGCGCTTCACCAACCGGCAATGTTCCCCATGCCGTGCGATGCAGTTGCAGGAAACTTTCCTGAGCCAGGTCTTGCGCCAAGTTCGCGCGGCCGCCCAGCAAGCATTCGAGAAAGCGGCAGAGACTCGGATAGAACTCCTGAAACAGCATGGTGAACTCTTCATCTTCGCTCGCCATAAGCTGCGCTACGCTACCTAAAACACCTCAGTTCAACAAAAGTTACAGGTTCAGACAGCCGAAAGTGTGACAGGGTAAGTTTTGTTCCAAATTGCAGGGTTTTTCTGGCAAAATACCTCCACAGTCATCCCCAGCGTCCAGTAAGATTCGGTCGTACGCCAATCAAATGAGCCGAATAATTTCTCTGACAATCCTGGTTCTCGTCGTAGGTACCTTCGCACCATCGCTGGCACAGTCAGAGCGCCGGCCAGTATCAGCTAAGTTTGACGAGTACGGGTCAGTCGGCGGTTGCGATCACGGTGCCCGGCTCGACAACTTCGCCATCCAGCTTCAAAACCAACCTGGATCGACAGCTTACATCTTTGCTTACGCGCCTGAGGAGATTGGTAAGAGCTTTCTCGAAATAGCCAAAGCCTATCTGGTCAACTCTCGCGGCATCTCAGCGGACCTCATAAAGACTGTTTACGGCGGTCGTAACGACGTCATTTCAGAGCCGAGAATTCAGCTTTGGATAGCACCACCGGGCGCGGCAAGACCAAAACCACAGAAGTTCAAACCAAATCTCGAAACATTTCGTGGACTATTTGCTGAGAACCCTGGATGGGATTACGACGTTCGCGAAGCAATCTCCACAGACGGTGAAGAGGAAAAAAGGTTTCCCGTTATTGAGGGTGAGGGCACTGGTCCAGCCATTGCAAACGTTACGCATCCGTCGCTAGCGGAGGTGTTGAAGGAACAGAAAACAGCACTGGCGTACATCGTTGCTTACAACGGTGAGGAATCCTCGCCAGGTGCATGGCAACGTATGGCCCAACAAAACGTCCAGCAGTTGAAAGATCTGGGCATAGAAGCAAATCGATTAAAGATCGTTTATGGCGGAACCAAGAAAGAGCCAACAGTCCAACTCTGGGTCACGCCGGCTGATGCGCCAGTACCAGTCGCTGATGCGGGACCGGAGCAGCCTCCAGGCAAGGCCGTCTCGCTGGCCTGGCTTAGCGATTCAGAATTGGGTTATAGCGGCGTCGAGCGTGCGGCATTAAAGCGAATCGTGGATGCGTTGCGACAGTTTCCAACGTTGCGCGCTTGCGTTGTCGTTACGTTCGGAACATATGAGGAACCTCCAGAGGAAGCCGCACAGCAACCAATGGTAGAGGAAGAGTCACCAGGTACTGATGAATCAACCGCGCCGGAACCGGCCGTTGAGCCAGAACCTGATCCGGCAGACGTCGCCAAGTTAGTCGAGAAATGGAAAGACGAGCTGGCGGAGAAGTACAAGATAGGCGCTGATCGATTGGTTGTGTTGTTCGCTCATTCAGATGGCTTCTCAAACAACATGGTGGAAACGTGGGCCGTGCCACCCGGCGCAGCGCTGCCGATTCCTGAAGGAGAACCGGCGGCGGCTGATACACCCACGACCGTCCAGCCTGCGCCAGCGGTTGCAGTGAACGCGCCTGTCGTAAAAGATGGTCCACAAGAGGGTGGCGTGCTTGGATTATTGCAGGCTAAAGAAATGGTGAGGCACTAACTCAAATGTGAGTGTCTTCAGCGGATGATACGATAGTGCACTTATTCCCGGAGGGAATAGATTTAATAGCCGGGGACAACGTCCCCGGTAAGCGTCAATTAACACCTTCGACCCTGTAAGGGTCGAACCTCACCTACGATATCTTCGGAAATGAATGCGACCCTTTCAGGGTCGGGTAGGATTTGGCTAGCTTCCGGGGGCAGCGCTTCGCTTGCCCCCGGCGATTTGATGTCACGCCTGCGGCGTGACTTTGTTCACGGTATGACTTGAAGTTGATGTTTACAATCAACCACTAGTCAACGTTATTAAGAATTGAAAGCGCGTTCCCAGAAAAGATCCCCTCTTTCTCCTGCTCGGTTACCTGAAGTCCTTCAATACTGCTCACCGCGCGATCTATCGACCCAAGCAAGTGAGGATAGTCGCTCCCCATCACCATATGATCCGCACCCATCATGTCGCGCACCATCTTCAACGTGTAAGGACTAAACGAAACCGTGTCGTAATAGAGTTGCTTCAAATAGACACTGGGTAGTTTGTCGATCTTTTCCCGGCATTCCGCAAAATCTCGAAAGCCGTTATCCATTCGTTCCATCAAGTAAGGCACGGCACCCCCAAGATGGCCAATGATCCATCTGATGTTCGTAAACTCTTCGAACATTCCCGAGTAACACATTTTTGCGACCGCCAAAGTGGTATCAAAAGGAAAGCCGACTATCGGACCTAAAACATACTCTCGGAAGGGCTCGGAGTTCAGCGGGATCATTGGATGAAGGAAGATACAAAGCCCCATCCTGTTTGCTTCTTCGAAGAAGGGACGATACTCGGGCGACGTCAATGGTTTCCCACCGATGTTACTCAAAAGCACAACACCGTTCAGTTGCAATTCGTCTATTGCCCGATGAAGTTCTTTTAAGGCTTCATCAGGTGCATCCAGCGGGATCGAGGCGAAACCTTTGAAGCGCGTCGGATGTGAAGAGATGAGAGATGCGTATGCGTCGTTCATCAGACGCGCCACGTCAGGCTGATGTTTAGCATCTGTGAAGAACACGTTTGGCGTCGACAGCGAAACGACTTCAACGTCGATACCCACGCGGTCCATGTCTTCAATCCGTTTCGCGACGTCAGTCATCGCCGGAGTAACACCGAAAAAACGAGCGCCGCGAAACGTGATGATTGTTTGGCCTGTCGGACTTTTATCAAACGAGAACTCAGACGGTAGATCACGTATACGATCGAAGTAGTCTTGAGTGTAGAAGTGGGTGTGCAGATCGAACTTTAGAGTCATTTACTTTACGAATCCTACAAGCCAGGTCGCAAAGTGAATCCATGTGTCGGTGCCAGCCAGAAGCAAACGCAAAGGCTGCGATGCAATAAACACCAAACCGCCCCATAGAAACACCGGGTGAAGTTTGCGATTTTTCAGAGTATCGAACAGAACGAATCCAATTAGACAAAGATCTGTTAGTCCAAAGAACGCCAATGGACCGCCGGTCGCAATGAAATTCAAAGGGATGCGACCGATAGCTGCCGTAAGCAGGGAGAACGCGCCCAGCAACATCAGTCGTTTGTGAATATGCAGTCGCCGACGAAAGTAAAGCGCTGTGCCGACGAAGATGGTAAATAGCACCATGTCGCCCAGTGGAACGACCAGAAACTGAAGCGCGGGCGGTCCTGGACTTGAACCGCGCGCTGCGGCAAACAATGCGGTGGTGACACCAACGATCACCATCAACAGCGCAAGCAAGGCTCCGATGATCCCAAGGCGCTGATGGACCTTCGTACGCCGGGACGCAACCAGCCAAACCTGCGCGAAGAAGAGGATGACCCATGAAGTCATTACCGCGCCATGCAGGTGCACCAGAAGACTTGGAAGTGGGGGGCCGCTGAAGACCCCTTTGAGATAGTAAGTTCGAGCAAAGCCCAAAAGGACTATCAGAGGCATGAAGATCGCGAACCAGGTATAGAGGCGATGATCTCTATTGGCGCGTTGGGCGGTATTTACAGCCATGGGGGATCTCCTGGGTGATAACGCTCAGGCAGTAGATGGAGTTCTTGCGTCTTTATAAAGCGCAGCGCCGGCGAGGGTGGCAACGATCGAGGTGATGAGCTGGATAGCTCCGGCCTTGAACCACAGCCCTTGAGAAAAGAAACCAAGCGGTATGAACTGTGCCGGCCCAGTTAAAGAAAAAGCAAACCATGCGGCAATTGCTGCGAACACAGCCGTCTTAGGACCAGCGCCACAACAACCCCGCATCAACACGTAAAGAAACATCGACAAGACGCCGCGGCCGATTTCGAAGATTCCAAAATAGATGAGCGCAGTGGGTTGATGCGGAGGTTCGGCCCCGCCGAAACGATGAAAGACAGCTTCCCAATCATCGCTCAATAACCGCTCGTGCATAAAACCGTCGGTAAAGAAACAGATAACAGCTATGACGAGCGCCCCGATCAGAAATCGAGACCAGTTGATCTTCATATCAATTACCTCGGAGAAGGGGAGTACAGGAGCGCGCAGATTATGTGTCAGAGCGGCGCGATAAACAATGGCTCAATCGGTTGTGTCCTTATTATTAGACACTTTCGTTCGCAATGTGTGACAACAGCTTATTGTGGAATGATCTGAACCTTCGTCTCACGAACAACCGGCGGTGGGGTGC
The DNA here is from genome assembly GCA_035491875.1 of Pyrinomonadaceae bacterium. Classification (GTDB taxonomy): domain Bacteria; phylum Acidobacteriota; class Blastocatellia; order Pyrinomonadales; family Pyrinomonadaceae; genus PSRF01. Next base: position 12,223 of record DATJKB010000250.1, read on the forward strand.
GACCCCATTGCGGGCGGCCCGTAGCCGTGGCGCGCAGCAGGGCCTCTCCAGATTGAAATCCTGCAAGTTGATTTGCGGTAAGAACAACTTTTTGCGCGGCACTCTTGGGACGAGGATCGAAGAATCCCAATTCGTTGCCACGTAATTCCAAAACATCCAGCTTTTCTGCGTGAACTCCCTGGATCAGTTCGAGTCGGACGGCGATGGTCGTTCGCGCGGAATTGACCACAACGGTTTCTACAATTGAACCGCTGTGCAACGTCGACTCCGATGAACGAAGCTCCAGGTATTGAACCTGGACCCAGGCACGATAAGAGGAAATGGCCCCGATGCAGAGAAAAGCTATGACGAGCACTACAGTCGCTCGTCTTAACAGCCTGAGTGGTCTAGCTTCGGCAATAGCTCGAGTCTCAAACATTGTCGCCCTTGAAGCCAACTCAGCCGCAGATCTCGCAGATAAACGCAGATCAGAAACCACTAAGAAAGGGATAGCTAGAGTCAGATTGTTTGGGTGACGTTTTATCTGCGTGAATCTGCGTTTATCTGCGGCTAGTTACTTTTCATCTTCTGAATAATCGCATCCGCAAACTCCGCCGTTTTAGCGGTCCCGCCCACATCGCGTGTGCGGACATTCCCTTCTCGATACACTTCCAGCATCGCGTTCTCAATCTTGTCTGCCGCAGCACGTTCATTGAGGTAGCGCAGCATTAAGACTCCTGATTGCAACAAAGCTGTCGGATTAGCGACTCCCTGTCCGGCAATATCAGGCGCTGAACCATGAACTGCTTCAAACACTGCGCCCAACTCACCAATGTTTGCCCCGGGAACTAAACCGAGCCCACCGATCAATCCGGCACACAGATCTGAAACGATGTCGCCGTAAAGATTTTCGAGCAGCATTATGTCAAACTGTTCGGGACGCATGACTAACTGCATACAAGCATTATCGACAATCTTCTCATCGGCCTCGATCTCCGGATTGAGCTTTGCGATGTTGCGATAGCACTCGAGAAAGAGTCCGTCAGACAACTTCATGATGTTCGCCTTGTGAACAACCGTCACCTTCTTCCGGTTTTCACTTTTCGCATACGCAAACGCAAATTTAGCAATTCGAGTTGAAGCCTTCTCGGTAATTATTTTCAAACTCTCTACTACACCTGGAACGACGATATGTTCCAGGCCGGCGTACAAACTCTCCGTGTTCTCCCTGACTACAACCAGATCAAGATCCGGATTACGACACGGCACGTTCGGTAGCGCGCGCACCGGCCGCACGTTGGCGTAGAGATCGAGAGCTTTTCGCAGACCGACATTGACGGAGGTAAAGCCCTTGCCGATTGGCGTTGTAATCGGACCCTTCAAAGCGACCTTGTTGCGTTTGATGGATTCGAGTAATTCTGCGGGCAGAGTCTCGCCGAATTTTTCGAGGGCCTGGGCTCCCGCGTAGTGAGTCTCCCACGCGATTTCGACACCGGAAGCCTCAATAATTCTGACAACGTTTGAAGCGACTTCAGGGCCAATCCCGTCGCCTGGAATCAGTGTGATACGATGCATTTTTGATAGTTTCTTCTTTGAGATCTGAGATCTGAGATCTGAGATCTGAGATCTGAGATCTGGTCTTCGGTCTTTGGTCTTCGGCCTTTGGTCTTCGGCAAGAATAAGCGTTTGCGCGTGAACTGACAATTCGGTGGCATGAAGTCATCAGTACCCCCTCGCGGTAGCGGGTGGTGCGAAGCTCATTCAGTACCATTCGCGGTAGCGGATGGCCTAGCGTCGAGCACCATTCTTCCGGCCGGACCGGTCATCGAAGCAAGAGAGAGTAGCGCATCTTGAGTCTGGGCCATCCGCTACCGCGAATGGTACTGAATACCCCCACCCGCTACCGTGAGGTGGTACTGACTTCACACCACTGAGTTTTCTGATCTTCGTTGCTGAGATTTTCCAATCGATGTCGCCCAACCATTCAACAGAAATAGTCATCATCGGCGGTGGCGTCATCGGCCTGAGCGTCGCACGCGCACTGGCCTTAAGAGGTGTGCGCGATATCTGCCTTGTCGAAAAGGAAGATCTCGGCACCGAGGCATCTTTCGCCGCGGCCGGCATGCTGGCACCGCAAGTTGAAGCTGATGCGGACGATGAGTTTTTCAAACTAGCCTGTCGCAGTCGCGACATGTACGTCGATTTCGCTGCCCGCCTGTTAGAAGAAACTGACGTCAACGTTGAGCTCGATACTACCGGCACTATCTATATCGCACTGACTGAAGCCGACGCACTCGATTGTGAGAAGAGATTCTCCTGGCAAACGACCGCCGGTTTTGATGTTGAAAAACTCAGTGCGAATGAAGTTCTGTCAATTGAGCCTTTGATCAATCCGTCAGTGAAGCTAGCGTTGTTTTTTCCACGCGACATTCAAGTGGAAAACCGGCGGCTCATTTGCGCACTCGCGAATTCAGTAAACAAACTGGGAGTGCAGATTCTTAGTCATACCCGCTCAGACGAGATCCGCACGGAAAACAACAAAGTCGTGGGCGTGGAAACCTCACAGGGCTTCATTAGCTGCAACACCGTTGTTATCGCCGCAGGTTGCTGGAGCGGACAAGTCCGTATCATTGGCAGCCGGTTACGGCATGGGCCCACTATGGAGCCGGTTCGTGGTCAAATGGTCTGCTTCGCAGCAAAGCCTAAGCTGTCCCGACATGTTGTCTATTCCCATCGCGGATACATTGTCCCGAGGCAAGACGGTCGCTTGCTTGCGGGTTCCACCAGCGAACCGGGCACGTTTGTGAAGCAAACGACCGCAGGCGGCGTCGCTTCAATTCTCAAAAATGCCACCGAGATTAGTCCGCAAATCGCGCAACTCCCCATCATCGACATGTGGGCCGGGCTTCGACCGAAGGCCTTGGACGGTTTGCCAGTGTTCGGGCCTTGTGATGAAATTGCGGGGCTGCACTATGCAACCGGCCACTATCGGAACGGAATCTTATTGGCTCCGGTTACGGGCGAATTGATCGCGCAGGCCATCCTGGAGCCCGCCAAGTCAGCAGATCTCGCGCCATTTAGTCCTAATCGATTTAGTCAGGCGACCGTAGGTAACAATTGACTCGCATACTTTCAATTCTGATCGTGCTGGCCGCGTTCGGCATCAACTGCCTTTCGCAGACGCCCGTCAAAGAGGAACAGTCTGCGAAGACTGACGAGCGTCCGGCACAGGTGCTGTACGAAGACGCGAATGGCTATCTTGGCCGCAGGTATCAGGAGTTCAACAAGCAGAAGCTGGCTTACGATCCGAAACTCGAAGCGAAGACGAAGCAGGAACAAAAAGATCTGGCGCTAAAGAATGCCGAGACGCTGCGAAGTCGAAAACACATCGAACCAACCGATCGTTATTACCTCGGACTTCTTTATCATCTGGCTGGAGACGCCGATGATGCGCTGGAAACGATGCACAAGTTTTTGAAAGAGGCCGTTGACGGCGCTCAATCCCAAACTGCACGCACCGTGGTTGTGCTCTATGCAGTTAAGAAGAACCAGATTGCAGAAGCGGAAGCAACAACCGAATCGTATAAAAAGCGCCAGCCGCAGAACTCGGACGATCTGTACAGAATGGAATTATTGATTGCCGACGCCTTTTTGCGAGCGAAGGATTATCCGGCTCTGATCAAACACGCTCAAGGGATGTTGACCGCATCTCGGGCCTTCGCAGTTGAACGTAAGAATGAGCCGTTTAGACGCGACGAGATGCTGATGAAATCGGTTTTTCTGCTGTCAGAGGGTTACGCAAAAACAAACCAGAACGAAGCAGGTATTAATCAGCTCGAAGAACTTCGGCGTCTAGCAATCACCTTCCCTTCGGCCAATCTCTACAAACTGGCAACGTTTCGATTGGCGACGGCCTTTCCCGGAACCGACCTCAACAAGATTTTCAACGAACCTGCGACTGCAAATGCTCTGCCACCTGAAATCAAGGCAACTGAGTGGATCGATCAAAAACCGATTAAGCTATCGGACCTTCGCGGACAGGTCGTGTTACTCGACTTCTGGGCCCATTGGTGTGGTCCTTGTCGGTACACCTTTCCGAAGCTAACCCGCTGGCACGAGCAATATAAGAGTAAGGGTCTGGTTATTCTGGGTCTGACGGATTACTTCGGACATGGCGAGGGGCGTACAATGACTAAGGCGGAGGAGCTGGATTATCTCCGCAAGTTCAAAAAACTTAACAAGCTGCCGTACGGCTTCGTCGTAGCAGATTCGAAGGTGAATGATATTAACTACGGAGTCACTGCGATTCCATCGTCTTTTTTGATCGATCGTCGCGGTAACCTGCGGTTCATTGCTTCGAACGCCTCTGAACCTGAGCTTTCAAGGCTTGAAATGATGATTCCCAAACTGCTAAATGAACCGGCTGAGCACAAGACTGAGACAGCCGCATCGGTAAAGAACTGACCAGGACTCTATGGAAGAATCAGGCATCACTTTATTTCGGATAGTAATTTCATTTGCCGCCGGCATCCTGTCGTTTCTTTCACCGTGTGTGCTGCCGTTAGTGCCAGGTTATATCTCGCTGATTTCCGGAGTCAGCATCGATCGTTTGAAAGAAGGCGCCAGCAGCAAGCGTGCGGTAATCCTCAATTCGCTTGCGTTCAACGCTGGCCTGTCAGTGATCTTCCTTATCCTTGGCACCACAGCGGGATTGGTTGGCGCAGCAATAACGAGCAATCCATGGGTTCGTATTATCGGCGGCATTATTATTATCGCTTTTGGTCTGCAACTGATTGGTCTACTTAAGATCGGTGCTCTTTATAAAGACACGCGTTTCTTCTCGGATGAAAAACCGCGCGGGGTGATTGGATCGGCTGTTCTGGGGATGGCTTTCGCGGCGGGCTGGACCCCATGCATTGGACCAATTCTCGGCGGCATCATCGGTCTGGCAGCAACAAGCGGTGGTTGGCGCAGCGGTCTGGTTCTTTCGGCGTTCTATTCTGCCGGACTCGCCGTGCCATTCCTGCTCACGGGTTTAGGCATTAACCAGTTTCTCGGTTTCTACAAAAACTTTCGCAGGCACCTGCATAAAGTCGAAGTCGTTTCGGGCATCGTGCTTATCGTTGTCGGGTTGTTGGTTATGACGGGCCAATCGACGTTGCTGGCGAGCTCACGATTCATGGCATGGATTCCAAATCTCGAAGGGATTCTGAAAATAAAAGAGCCCGCTCCGCCGCCTGCAAAAACAAATACGACTTACGACCCAGCGCCCGACGTGGAATTTCAAACGCTTGCCGGCAAATCGTTCCGGTTGAATGAACTGAAAGGTCAGGTAGTGCTACTGAATTTCTGGGCCACCTATTGCATCCCGTGTCGTGAAGAGATTCCCGCACTTAATTCGTTGCAACACGATCTGGCGGCGAAAGGCCTGAAAGTAGTCGGCGCATCACTTGATGATAGTGTCGAAGGTGTGAACAGTTATCAGAAAGACGTGAAGATAACCTTCGAATACGAAGTATTGATTGGCGGAAGCGACGCAAAGGTTAAGTTTGAGCAATCAGTTTTGCCGACGACATATTTGATCGATCGGGATGGACGAATCAGACAAAAAATAATCGGCGCTCGCGACCGAGCGACGTGGGAGGCGGTAGTGAAACCGCTCCTCGATGAAGCCCCGGTAACTGCCGTTCGATAAACTTTAGGAAGCTGTGATCAAGTCGGCAAGTTGTAAGATCTTTTATTCAGTACCATTCGCGGTAGCGGATGGCCTAGAATCAACTACTAATACCGGCGCTTGAGTGGTGGCCATCCGCTACCGCGAATGGTACTGAATAGCTCGGTCACTTTCATCCGAGGTTTTTTTAGTTTGTCGATGATGTGCATTACGGTCGAGCCAAAGGAAGTGGAGATTTGAGACTGGAGAACACAATGAAGAAGTTTTTATTTCTCGCTACCATCATTGTCGCCCTGGTTCCACTCAACGCTCTCGCGCAAGCGGGTCATGAGTATTCACCGCTCGTCGAAAAAACCGTCAATTACAAAAACTGGTCTCTGGTGAACGTAAAGACCGACACAGCGGAAGATCTACGCACCATGCTCAAAGGGAAAAAGTTGGTGATGGTTGTCTACTTCGCGCCCTGGTGTGGCAATTGGCGAAACGAAGCGCCGATCGCCGCAAAGCTTTATGAGAAGTACAAGGATCAGGGATTTCAGGTCATCGGTGTTAGTGAATACGCCGCGCGCGCGGATGTCAAAGCTTTCTTTGGCGAGGCTGGACCACCTTATCCCATAGTGTCGGAATCAGAGACACGCGACGATCGCGACAAGACGCCTCATTTTGGTTACCGTCAGCTCACGGGCGACACACGGAAGTGGGGTTCGCCGTGGAATATATTTCTCGAGCCTTCAAAGGTTAACGCCTCGAGTGATGTGCTTGCGGAAAAAGCGTGGGTGGTAAACGGCGAATTGATCGAAGATGAAGTTGATAAGTTCATCGCCGACAAGCTGTCATCTATGAACGCTGGCGTGATTACTCCTTGTAAGAACGATAATTAAGCTGCCGATTTTCGCAGCCGGGAAGACCGCCGATTTCACTATCGGCGGTCTTTTTTAGTGTTAACCTTCGCGAATATGCAACATCGTTACCGACTGTGCGTATCAATAAACCGAACTTGTTTCCTACCAGGCGCCTTGAGGGCAATGCATGAACGCTATTGAAGTTGAGAACCTCTCACGCACTTTCAATGATCTAAAAGCTGTTGACAACATTTCTTTTTCGGTTCAAGCAGGCGAGATATTTGGCTTTCTGGGCCACAATGGGGCTGGAAAAACAACCACCATTCGAATGTTGAGCGGCCAGTTGCTTCCTACCTCCGGACGTGGTCAAGTGGCCGGCTGCGATGTGGTTAGCGAACAGAAACGCCTCAAACCCCTCATCGGCGTTGTTTCCGAACATCAGAATCTCTACGAACGAATGTCTGGCCGCGAGAACCTGGAGTTTGCCGCAAGACTGTACGGACAAACCAACCGACGCGTCGACGAAGCGTTGGAACAAGTTGACCTACTTGAAAGGGCAAAAGATAAGGTTAAGAATTATTCAAATGGTATGAAGCAGCGGCTGCTTATCGCCCGCGCATTACTTCATCGTCCAAAAATTGTATTCCTTGACGAACCAACACGTGGACTAGATCCAGTAGTGGGACGTGAGATTCGTCGCCTCATCGTCGACCTGTCTAATGAAGGAGTGACAATATTTCTCACAACACACTATATGGAAGAAGCAGACCAGCTTTGCGGTCGAGTCGCTTTTCTAAGCGAAGGACGAATAGTTGCGCTCGATACACCCAGCCATCTGAAAATCAAACACGGTGAAAACCTGGTAAAGGTAACTTTGGATAATGGGGATAACCTCAAAATATCTCTTGACGATCAAGATGCCGGAAAGAAGTTACAAACACTCATAAGCGAAGGCCAAGTACGATCGCTGCATTCTGCCGAAGCGACACTCGAAGAAGTATTCATTCGCATAGCTGGAAGGGAGTTGACTGAATGAACACAGGAGTGGTCGCAGCGATTACGCGGAAAGATATTATCGATGCGATTCGGCATCGCTATCTTCTTACGGCAATAATCACGCCTCTCTTTGTCGCGCTTCTCTTTCGTGTCTTGTTACCTGGTGGCAGCACTCGCAACGTCTTGAGTGTAGTCGTACATGATTCTGGTAAGTCAGTGATGACCGCAACGTTGCGCAAAACGCCTCAGGTAAGTGTCGTCGAAGCGACGTCTGCGGATGCAACAGTCAGTGAAGTTGAGAAGCGCGGGGCGTTAGGTGGATTGGTCGTCCCTGCTAACTTTGACGCGGATGTCAGGGCGGGCAAACAGCCGGAACTCACGATCTATGTCAATAACAAAAAGTCCAGTTTTGAACAAACTGCCTTTCGACGATTGGTGGACCAACTGGTCGATTCGCTCGTGCAACGTCCAGCACCGGCGCGTCTGACTTGGATTGACGTCGAAAGAGACTTCGACCAACCGACTCGCCGCGCGCCGGCTCTTGATCAGATTCTTTTGCCGCTACTCTTGATAATGACGTTCGGTATGACTGGTGCGCTGGTAGTTCCGCTGTTGCTGGTTGAAGAGAAAGAAAAACGCACTCTTGATTTTTTGTTGGCTTCGCCGGCAGGCCTGAAGGAGATAATCACGGGCAAAGCTTTGACAGGAATAGTTTATAGCGTGCTCATAGCCGGACTACTTTTAGGAATCAATCGACAACTGGTTCGAAATTGGCCGTTGACGTTGCTAACAATTCTTCTCGGAATGCTCTTAGTTGTCGCAGTCGGATTGTTCATAGGAAGCCTATTAAACAACACAATGCAGGTGAACACGTGGGCTAGTTCTGTGCTGTTAGTTCTTCTCGTCCCAAGCTTTCCGTCCCTTGGTTTGCCTTCAGCAGTGGACACTGCCATGCGCCTGGTTCCCACCTACTATTTGAACGAGGCGTTGAAGTTGGCGTTAGCTGGAGGCGTATCGTCACGGATCTGGTTTCATCTGATGGTGGTGTTTCTCTGCGCTGTCGCTGCATTTTCTGGGGCGGCTTTGTTTCTACGTCGGCGAAATGGTTAAGTAGATTACGTCGGGCACTGAAAAGGGGCGCAACTTGCGCCCCTTTTTTGCATACAGCTTCTCTCAATCCTTAATCGTTAAGACGCTTGCTTCTTACCGTAACGCATGAGGATCAAGCGGACATAATTACGTGTTTCGCTGTAAGGTGGAATGCTGTTTCCATATTTCATCACGGCACCCTCGCCGGCGTTGTAGCCTGCCAATGCGAGATCGATCCTGCCGTTGAACATCTTCAGCAGATCTTTCAGGTACCGCGTGCCACCCATAATGCTCTGCGCAACGTCGTAAGGATTTGTCACTCCATATCGAGCGGCGGTGCCGGGCATTAACTGCATCAACCCCTGCGCTCCTTTGTAACTTGTCGCGTTTGAAGCAAACCTCGATTCCTGCGACATAAGACAAAATATCAAGTAAGGATCGACGCCATGCTGCGTGCCGTAATAACGGATGAGACCATCAATTCTGCTATTGCCGGTTGACCACGAAGTATTGGAAGCCATGAAATCTAATCCTGGAGCCAATACAGGGGCCGGCCGATTTGCGGCTTCGATTTGCTTCTGAACGTCTTCAACTTTTGCGCGGGCGTCAGCGAGAGCCTTCTCGCTGTTTTCAAGCTCTACGCGAGCTAGCAGCCCATCTTTATAGAGGCCCTGGGATATGTTGTGCTGCTTCTCGAGCCTTTGCACCTCATTCTGGCTGAGAGTGAGAAGCGAGCTAAGACTGGCCTTGAGATCGCTCTTGGGATCGCCGGTCTCAACTGTTTTTGGCTCGTTTGTTGATGTTTGCGCCAGCACTGGGGCAACGAAAACTGACCCAAACAACAAAATGCCGAGCAAAAGCGCGGCTTTTATGAATCGATCGAAAATGTGTCCAAAAACCAAACAGTGGCCCTCCCTATGAACTCGCTACTAACCTAGACACCTTAACGGCGCGGTCGGTTACGATGTTCCCC
>DATJKB010000251.1:0-4349 GCA_035491875.1 Pyrinomonadaceae bacterium
AAGATCTGTTCGCTTCGCTCATTGCGGACGAGGACGTCCGCGCTCCCAGTATTGGGCGGCCGCACTCCAAATCGGTGCCCTATTGACACAACTCGACGAATCGATCATTTTTGAAGTCGATGTCCAATGTCATCAGTTCCACCGAAGCGATCGATTCACTTGAGCAGCAAGCGACAGCGTCGCCCGCCAGTCAGCTAGATCAAGCCTTACCAACTCCGCTGCGCTTGGACGCCGATGAACGATATACCGGTCGCGGCGTAACTATCGCCTTTCTCGATTCAGGTTTTTACGCTCACAGCGATCTGCTTGAACCAGTCAATCGCATCCTTGCTTACCACAGCATCTTCACATCCGAAGATGATCCTACACGGTTGCACACTCCTGACGTCGCGAGTTGGCACGGCATGATGACTTCTGTTGTCGCGGCTGGTAACGGTTATTTGTCGAATGGACTTTATCGTGGCATCGCGCCCGAAGCAGATCTGGTACTGGTGAAGATTGGCAAGACCGGACGCATCCCCGAAAAGAACATTGAGGCCGGACTCGAATGGGTACTTAGAAATCGCAGCAGGTACAACCTTCGCGTGGTCAACATTTCAGCCGGCGGCGACTTTGAGCAGGCGTATCTAAAGAATCCTTTGTGTCAGATGGTTGAAGAAGCTGTGGGTCTCGGGCTAGTCGTAGTTTGCGCCGTTGGTAATGCAGGTATGGCGCCGAGACATCCAGTGTTGCCACCGGCTAGTGCTCCGTCAGCTATTTCGGTGGGCGGATTGGACGATCAGAACTCGCTCGATCGCGCACGCCGGGGAATGTATCGCTCGTCATATGGACCAACGGTTGATGGGCTACAAAAACCCGAAGTGATTGCTCCGGGAATCTGGGTGGCGGCGCCGATTCTTCCCAACACGCCGACCGCAGATCAAGCACATCTCTACGCCGAGCTCGACTCTTCCACGGATGACGCGCTTCGAGAAATCATGCGAAAACACAAGGGAGTCGACCTGGCTCTCGATGAAGCGTGCGACTTACCGATTCCAATGTTGCGGCAGTTGATCAGCATCAAACTACAGGAAGGAAATGTAATCAACCAGCACTACAAGTTTGTTGACGGAACTTCCTTCGCGGCTCCGATCGTGTCGTCAATCATCGCTTGCATGCTGCAAGCGAATCCGGCTTTGACGCCTCAGCAAGTGAAGAAGATCTTGATTGATTCAGCGGAGCGCGTTGCCGGAGTTGAAGTGGATCGACAAGGATGGGGCGTGGTAGTACCGCGCAAAGCAGTGGCGATGGCCGAAGCCACACGCAGTGTCTGAAACCCTGTTGCCTAGGCCGCAGAGAGCGCACTGATTGTGACGTAGTAACCATCAGGATCTCGGAGAGAGAACTCCCTGGTTCCAGTGCTTGAATTCACGTGGGTTTCCTCTTCGAATCGAGTGACGAGAGCGCGTGCTCTTTGCAGAGCGTTGTCGAAATCATCGACGCGGAAGAATAAGAGGAGGCCGTTACCGGGTGTCGCGTGATCAGGGCTCATCAAGGACGGATGATCGTGAGCGCCCCACCCATGGAGGCAGAGCAAGACCGTTCCATCCGAATCGATGATTTGTCCAAAATAGTCGTGAGCGGGAAGCGTTTCGGGTTGGCCGAATAGAGTCTGGTACCATTTGAAGCTAACCCCTACGTCGCGTACCGCAATGATGGTCCACGTGCGCTTCATCGGACTCCCTAATGCTAAGGTTGAGGACGCGACGGCGCGATTGATTCAAGCACAGCAACCGTCCAGAGCACGATGTTAGTTTGAGAAGCAGAGCAACACAAGATCGAAACACTATGTTCGACTCGCTGGACACCCTTGGCGAGCGTGTGACACAATCCTCTGCATCCACAAAGCATATCTGAAGAAATTGGAAGGAGAGTTCGAGACGTTCTATGTCTGAAAATGAAGCAGCAGTTAGTGGTGCCGCGGCGGAGTCAGCCGTAACTGAAACCCCGGCGAGCACCGAAGAGATTACTTATCACGCAGTTGAGAAGGATGGAGTGGTGACGGCTATTTGGGAGATGCAGGGACGAAAGCACCTGCGCACAATAGATCCGCGTTCAAGACAGGGACAAGACATCCTGCGACTTTACACCACTGAGCATCACGACGAAGCGACTGCAGGTGAGGGAACAACATCGTAACGATTAGGCCTTTGGCCTTTGGTCTTTGGCCTTCGGAACGAACTAGTGCGGCAAAGTCCAAAGACCCAAGACCTAAGGCCCAAGACCATTAACCCACCAAATTCCTCGGCTCACCTCTGACAAAAGCCTCCAAGTTATCGATCACCTGATCGGCGAGTGCTTGCATCGCTTCCCGGCTGGCCCACGCGACATGCGGAGTTACAACCAGGTTCGGCAGCTTTTCTTCCAACAGCACATTCGAATTCTCCGGCGGTTCGACTCGCAACACATCAATGCCGGCGCCACCGATCGTTCCTTCTTTCAACGCATCAACCAAGCCAGCTTCATCGACCAGCGCACCGCGAGCGGTGTTGATTAGAATAGCTGTCGGCTTCATCAACTTGAGCTCGGCGGCGCTAATCAAGTTTCGGGTCGCATCAGTCAGTGGACAATGCAACGACAACACATCACTGCGTCGCAAGACATCTGCAAACGACGTTCGGCCTTTGCGAATGACGGTAGCGCCTTTTCTCTCAGCAACCAACACTTCCATTCCCACAGCACGCGCGAGGTTCTCAGTCGCTTTTCCCAGCGCACCGTAACCTACAATTCCCATAGTCGAACCGCGGACATCGTTGATCGCATGATCCAGTAAGCAGAACTGCTTAGCATGCTGCCACTCTCCGCGAATAACGTCTTCACGATAGGCAATCAGATTTCGACGCAGCGCGAAGATCAAACTCAACACGTGTTCCGGCAAAGACGTCGTGGCGTAATTGCGTCCGTTGCACACTGCGATGTTGTGAGACCTACAGAACTCCAGATCGATGTTATCGACACCGGTTGCGGCCACGGCAATCAGTCGCAGCGACGGCAGGTGTGCCAACGCCTCTGCGCGCAGCGGCAGTTTGTTACAGATCGCAATCGTCGCATCTTGCAAACGCTCGATAATCTGATGAGCCTGGGTGAACTGATAGTCTGTCCAGGAATGTGGAAAAGAGGGCGTCCGGAAGTTTGTCGTGAAAGTTCCTCGTTCCAGGAAAACGATCGATTCGAGAGGCTGGCTGTCGTCCATAAAAAATCGCTTGTCTTCTAGTTTGTTTACACAAGAATGGATCAATCCGAGAATTTGAACGATATTGATAGCAATCGGCTAATTTCACTCACCCAAAAATCCGGTAGCAAAAGCCATAAATCCAAACTATAAGTACAGTTAGACGATAGGTCACGCCGATTAGTACCCACTGGAATATCTGTTGCTTCTGGTTCCCCCGTCAGCCCCGCGGCTCAACTGCGTTGCCTCAAGTAAACGTTAAATAGCGCGTTCCACACCGACGCTAAACAAAGGAGAATTGCGATGAAGAAAGCTACCTGGCTTCTGTTGTTGTCTCTTGTATTCCTTCTAGGCTCATCCGCCGCAGTCATCGGACAAACCACCGGATCAATCGCCGGCGCGATCACGGATGAAAAAGGCGCAGTGATACCCAATGCTACGGTCACTCTGCGCAATACTGAAAAGAACACTTCGCGCACCGCTCAAACAGGCAGTGAGGGAAATTATCGATTTGACAACGTGCCCGTTGGTCCCTACGAAGTCACTGTTGAGGCTCAAGGGTTCGCGAAATATGTTCAGACCGGAATTACCCTGCTGCTAAACCAGAATGCCGTCGTTGATGCCGCATTGAAAGCTGGTAGCGTTCAAGAAGTTGTGAACGTGACGGAAAACGCCGCGATTATCAATACGAGCAACGCTGAAGTTTCAACTCAATTCGATTCGCGTCGTTTGTCCGAGCTGCCCTTAGGACCAACACGAAACGTTCTTGCTGTGGCCCTGTCAGCTCCTGGTGTTAGCCAGCTTGGCGCAGGCCAAACTGGGTTCGCCAACGGAATAAGCTACTCATCAAACGGAGGGCGCGTCAGATCAAATAACTTCATGGTTGATGGCCAGGATAATAACGAGCCCGGCGTTGCCGGCGCTGCTCAACCCTTAAACAATCCTGACTTGATCCAAGAAGTTCGCTTAATAACGAACCAGTTCCTCGCAGAATATGGTCGCAACTCCAGTTCAGTCTTCAACGCAATTACGAAGTCGGGAACAAACGACTATCACGGTTCACTGTTCTTCTTCCATAACAGCAATCCGCTTAATGCTTGCAGCAACACGGACAAGAGAGCCGGATTCTGTAACTCTG
>DATJKB010000252.1:0-2452 GCA_035491875.1 Pyrinomonadaceae bacterium
ATTGACTGTGCCGAAAACGCGCACTCGCTTTCCGATATATAACTGATTGGCTCGGACTTCATTGTTCTCAAATTCCTTCACCAGTGTGGCTATATGCATCTGTCCAGCATTCGCGGCTACGGTTGACACTGGAACTTCACGCAGGGGAGCCGAGTTCACTACGGCTGTGGCGGTGGCGTCCGGGTCGAGTCGGATTTTCTCGGGTGACATTCCGCTTATATTCTGCAAAACCTTTCCTGCAAGCTCACGATATGTTGCAACCTCGGTTGCATCTCCTTTTTGTTTCGCTTCGTTTGATCCGGCTTGGACTAGCATAGTGAAGATCACCATGCTTTCGTACATCTCTTGTTTCTGTTTGTCAGTAATTCCACCGAACACGTTATCTTCCGCCATCAATTCGCCGATAGCATCACCAAGCTCGAGAAGCCGTGCTTCTTCGGGTTCCGGCCGTCCGTTATAAACGTTGCTATTGACGGCGAGAGCTACAGCGAGGGCGAGGGCGAAGTCGTTCGGCCTGCCAAGCCGACGCGCCTCCGTTTCATATAACGCCAGAGCTGTGCTCAGGAGTTTGAACATTTGCTCTTTCTCCTCAGGGGTATTGCCAGAGGCGTTGGCGAGCTCGCGGGTAGTAAGCTGGGTTCCGGTAGAACGAAAGCGCGTTGCCGCCGCGATTTCCGCGGATGATTTTTTTGGCGATGGTTGGACGTCTGTAGATGACGCACCAGAATCAGCCGATGCAGCGCTCCCGATCTTTTTTCGAGCCCGGGCTTTCGCGCGCATCCTGTTCCAAATGCGATCATTGATGATGTTTCCGATAGACGCGCTGACCGGATTGTTCCAATTGCCGCCCATCATATCTTTGTGTTGGCCGGTAACAATGTCAGTGGAAAGAAAGCACGCCACGACCACAACGAAACAGCTCTTCACCAAATAGTCGTTGATTTTCATTCTTATCCTTTTATTCGGGAGCGAGACTTCGTTAAGACACGGCCAACAATTCTCCAATCGGGGGCCCGGCAATTAACGGCCAATCTTTGGACGCGGCTTGAGGGGTTTCTTTGTGATCTCAGGCGCACGCTCCATTGGTGTTGGCTCGGGTTTATGAATTAACTTGAATTCGGTCGAATCCGTTGCTGACGTGCGACTTTCGATGTTCTGGTCCGCGTAGATGAAATCAAAAATCACCGGATAGACTCCCCTATTGTTACGTTCGACCTTGTATATCGGCGCGTTTCCCACACGGTCTTTCTTGTGCGCGATTGCGAAGGCGGTCCCTCCCGCTTCGACCGGAATCGTGATACCGCCGCCACCATGAAATTGTATTACCGCTTGAGTCATCATTAGGCCGCCATGGAATTCGAGCGACAGTTTGTTTTCGCCCACTGTACGCTGGTTCGATATTCCATTTGGGTCGACGTAAAAGTCGGTATGCTGCAATTCCATTGCAAGAACGTTGATCTTGAACGGATTCGACGGGGTCCCTCCTGGGCCACAAGTTGGGCGGTCGGGTGGGAAGTCGCATTTGACTGAAACAAGGAAAGGATTCGAACCGCCTTTTGTTTCGCCCTTTAACAAATCTCGAAGCTTCGTGCCCCCTAAAAGGGCGTTCAAAATGCCACCCTCTGGAGGTTCAAACTTGAGCATGATCTTGACGTCAACTACCGAGTCGATTTTCGTCTTGCCGTTAAAATTTGCCGTGGAGACAAAGTGCAGTTCATAAATCGCACATTGCTTGAAAGCAGCGTCAACCCACTTATCACTGTCGTCGATCCCACTCAGCGGCATAACAGCATGGTCGCGCTGTAAACCGACCTCGGTTTGGATGATCTGATCAAAGCGACCAGTCGCAACACACTCGTCAAGTGCCTCCTCGCGACAGCGTTTAGCCAGCTTTGTCCTGACGGTATCGAACGTCTCTTGAAACTCCGTCTCCAGACCAACCATCTGCCGTTGTCGCATCATAGTTAGTAGCTGCTGAACTGCGACCTTAGCTTCCTCGCATGACGCTGCCGGGTTTCCGGCAATAGCCTCTGCAGGCCCCATCACGTCTTTAAGCCACCATTCGTAAACCTTCTCCGTCAACTGGTCGACTCTGATGACAACTCCTTTGGATGGTCCAAGAAGCTGCCTTTGCCTTTCCGCAAGGAGGGGACGCTGGACAGCTCCATCAATCTGCTTGCGCGCCCTCATCAGGGCGACTTGATCCACAACGAGTCGCGCTGCGTCACCCGCGTCGGCGCGTCCTCTCTCGATACCCCAACCGCTGCCGAGCGTGTTTAGCGGCGTGAACAAACCACACGACAAACCTAGAAGCATTAAAGTTCTTAAGATTTTCTCCCTCACAGAATTTCTCCTTTGGAATTTCTACTCAAGAACTCCAGAGCGCAGCCTCGAGCTAGGTTGCGTCTTCGATCATTTGAGACTTTTGCAAGGGGACAGGCTTGCAGTTCTT
>DATJKB010000253.1:0-16556 GCA_035491875.1 Pyrinomonadaceae bacterium
CTACCGGCGACCGGCCAGAACAGATTGAGGGCTCGCCACGCACTCCCGGCTTTTTCACCATGGAGGGGACCTCGCTTCAACTTGGACGCGACTTCGTGCCTGAGGAGGGTGAACCCGGAAGAGATCGCGTGGTGATACTCAGCAATAGATTGTGGGCCAAATATTTCGGTGCGGACCCTGACATCGTCGGCAAACAGATCCGGATGAACGCTAAGGATTACACGGTTGTGGGCGTCACGCGACCAGGAATGTATGACCGACTGCCGATGCAGCTGTGGGTTCCACTTGCCTTAAGACCAGAAGAAAAGGCCCATGATGTCCATTTCTTTCTTGTGATGGCCCGGTTGAAAGACGGCGTATCGATTGAACAAGCACAAGCTGAAATGAACGGCATCGCTGCGCAGTTGGCGAACGAGTATCCAACTTCTAACGCGAACTGGGGAGTCAGTGTAGAACCTTTGCATCTCAACTTCCTTGAAAAGCCGACTCGACGGAATCTCTGGTTGTTACTCGGCGCGGTTGGCTTTCTCTTGCTAATCGGTTGCGTCAATATCGCGAACCTTCTGTTAGCTCGCGGAACCTCACGTCAGCGAGAAGTTGCGGTACGCGCGGCATTGGGTGCTTCAAGAGTTCGCTTGTTCACTCAGTTTCTACTCGAGAGTTTTGTGCTGGCGCTGTTTGGCGGTGCTTTGGGAATCGTGTTGGCTGGTTTGATTCTCGACGGAATGCAGGCCGTAATGCCACCTGTAGGTACGATGTTGCCCTCAGAGGCGAATATCAGACTCAGTGTTCCCGTTCTGCTTTTCACTCTCGGCATCACTACGATTTCCGGACTGCTTTTCGGAACCGGTCCAGCTCTCCAGGCAATGCGTTTGGATTTGAATGATGTGCTCAAGTCTGGAGGCCGGATTGGTTCAAGCGGTCGACGACGCAACGCGCTGCGGTTGCTGGTGATCGCCGAATTCTCACTCGCGCTTACCTTACTGGCGAGTGGTGGTTTGGCTTTCAAGGGTTTCTGGAATTTGTCGCAGATCGACTTGGGCATTCGGCCGGAGCACGTCCTCACTTTTCAGTTGCCGGTGCCGGAACAACATGTCACCGAACCTGATCAGGTCAGAGCCTACTACAAACAGATGCTCGAAAAGATCGAGGCAGTACCGGGAGTAAAACGGGCAGCGGCGACGAATGGCCTTCCCGGTCGTGGACCATTTTTCGGAATGGGGATCAGCGTGGTGGGCCAGCCAGCTCTTAATCCATCCGATCGGCCCAGCTCTTCATATCAAATGATCACTCCGGGTTACTTCGACGCGTTGGGTATTCGGGTGCTCAAGGGCCGGACTATAGATGAGCACGATACGCCGACGAGTGTGCACGTCGCATTGGTTAACGAGACCTTCGTCAAACGCTATTTGCCGGGCCTAGATCCATTAACCCAACGCATCGCCGTCGATGAAATACTGCCAACCGCCTCGCTTGGGAAGTCGATTGAATGGCAGATCGTTGGCGTGTTCCATGACATGCGTGGCTCGGGAGTTCGTGAAGAGTACCCAGAGATGCTCGTGCCTTTCACACAAAATCCGTGGCCATATTCTTCAATCGCTGTAAGGGGTGACGGGGATCCAAAAGCGCTGATCAAGAGTATTGCCGCCGCGGTTAACTCAGTCGATCCGGATCAGCCGCTCGCCGGTGTGAAAACGGTTGATGAAATCGTAAGTGGAGCTTTGGCGATTGATCGCTTTAGCGCTGTTTTGTTTGCGAGCTTCGCGGCTCTGGGCCTACTGCTCGCGGCGGTGGGTATCTACGGAGTGATGGCTTTCGGTGTCGCCCAACGCACTCACGAATTCGGACTGCGCATGGCGTTAGGCGCACAGCGCTCGAGAGTTATCCGTCAGGTTGTGAAAGAGGGGGTGATCCTCGCGGGGTTGGGAACGTTCATTGGATTGGGAGGGGCATATCTGGTTGGACGTGCAATGCAAACGACTTTGTACGGAGTGGAGGCTTTCGATGTTCGTGCGTTCGCCGCAGTGGCGGTGCTGTTAGTGGCTGTCGCGTTACTGGCGTGCCTATTTCCAGCCTTACGAGCCAGCAAAGTTGAGCCAATGACGGCGCTGAGAACGGAGTAATTGATGGTGATTGCCGGTTGCCGATTGGTTTTTTGGAATGGACCACGCCATCCCTGCGAGGCGAAGAGTGTGACTGGGGAACGACTCCCTCGTGTTTCCAATCGGCAATTGGCAATTGGCAACGTCTTCAATCGGCAGTGAAGACTAACTAGATTGCGTAGGACACAACACAGATGAATACACTACTCCAGGATCTTCGTTACGCCGCGCGGATGCTGATCAAGAACCCCGCGGTCACCTTTGTCGCAGTGCTCTCGCTTGCGCTCGGCATTGGTGCAAACACTGCGGTGTTCAGTGTCATCAATGCTGTGCTACTGAAATCGCTGCCTTATAAAGATCCAGAGAGTCTTGTACTCGTGTGGGGCGACGGAAATGAAGATCAACTCAAAGGTCGTAATCAACTCTCTGCCACCGACGTTGCTGACTTCCGCAGCCAGACGAGCACTCTTGAAGAAATCACTACGTACACCGGTTGGTATCCAATCATGTCGGGCGATATCGAAGCCGAAAGAGTGCCCGCGATCCAGGTTGGTGATGGCTTCTTCAGAGTAATGCAAGGCACTCCGATGCTGGGACGCGTCTTTACCCCTGAAGACCAGGAAGATGGTAAGGACTTCGTTGTCGTTTTGGGCCATGGACTTTGGCAAGGCCGTTTCAATAGCGATCCAAACATCGTTGGCAAGACGGTTTTGTTGAATAGCAGACCGTACACCATCGTTGGTGTAATGAGCCCCGACTTCCAGCCGCTGCCAGACAGTTTGGTTTCTCCGCAAGGCCAGTTTTATCGACCCATCGCCGAGCCTTACGGTGAGGAGTACCGCTCCGAGCGACACGTGCGGGCAATCGCGCGACTCAAACCTGGAGTGACGATCAACCAGGCTCACGCCGACATAAGTGTTATCGCGCAGCGTTTGGAGCAAGAACACCCGAAGACAAATAGAAATAGAGGCGCCACGGTCGTTTCGATAACTGAGGATACAGTCGGCGGATTTAAGCGGACCTTGTGGTTGGTGTTTGGCGCAGTAGTTTTTGTTCTGTTAGTTGCATGTGCAAACGTCGCCAATCTCTTACTCGCGCGCGCGACTGCCCGATACAAAGAAATATCTATTAGAGCCGCTATTGGTGCCAGTCGCACGAGACTAATCCGACAACTCCTAACTGAAAGTCTGCTTCTTTCTTCACTTGGCGGCGTATTGGGTTTGTTGTTGGCAACGTGGGGAACCAAAATCATTGAAAAGGTTGCCTTTGAAGTCAATCCTGCATTCACCAACATCAAGGTCGATACACAAACCCTTATCTTCACTCTTGTCGCTTCGGTGCTCACCGGATTGATTTTTGGATTAGCGCCTGCACTACAGATATCGAGACCGAATCTTGCCGAATCGTTGAAGGACGGACGCAACTCCGGCGCTGCTGCCAGTCGAAATCGATTGCGCAGCAGCTTGGTGATTGCGGAAGTTGCTTTGACGTTGGTGTTGCTTGTTTGTGCGGGATTGTTGATTCGCACAGTGGCGCGTTTGCGCAATGTCGACAAGGGATTCAACTCACAGAATGTGCTCACGATGCAAATGGGATTACCGAGCGTGAAGTATCCGAAAGCCGAAAACGGCATTGCGTTCTTCAAACAAGCGACCGAGCAGATCTCTGCTATTCCTGGCGTGAAGGCAACGGGAATTACAAGTGTTCTGCCACTCAGCGACAACTTTGATGGGCGCGGTCTCGCGATCGAAGACTATCCCAAGCCACGTGGTGAGGAGATCAGTGTCGATCTTTACATCGTCACACCCGGGTATTTGCAGGCAATGGAAATTCCTTTGCGGCAAGGTCGCTCGATAACTGACCACGACGTTAAAGACTCGCAGCTCGTGGCGTTAATAAATCGCACGATGGCTGAAGAATTATGGCCCAACCAGGATCCAATTGGACGTCGAATTAAGTTTCCGGGTAGTGAAAAGAACCCTCAACCATGGCGAACAATTGTCGGTGTTGTCAGTGATGTCGCCCAGTACGCGCTCGACAAGAAACCGCCGATGCAAATGTACTTGCCCCACAGCCAGTTTCCGACAACGTTCGTCAACTTCGTGATCAAAACGGATAACGATCCGAGTGCGATATTCCCAGCGGTCCGTCGCGAAATTCTGGCGATTGATAAGGACCAGGCAGTCTTCAACGTTGTCACTCTCGATCAACTGCAGGGCGACTCGATCTCTCTGCGACGGTTCTTCATGCTGCTACTGATCACGTTCGCTGTTCTTACGCTCACGCTGGCGGCCGTCGGAATCTTCGGAGTGATGTCGTACGTAGTGACACAACGCACGCAGGAGATCGGCATTCGGATGGCGCTCGGCGCGCGCACATCGCATGTTCTGAAACTCGTGGTGAGCGGTGGAATTGTGCTGGCGCTACTCGGTGTAGGAATTGGACTTGTTACGGCATTCGCGTTAACGCGATTGATGGAGTCAGTGCTGTTTGGAGTTACACCAACAGACGCGCTGACGTTTGCGATCGGTTCCGTTGGCCTAGTCGCAGTGGCTGCGATCGCGTGCTACATCCCGGCGCGTCGCGCAACAAAAGTCGATCCGTTGGTGGCGCTGAGATACGAATGAGGACATTGCAGATTGTTGATTGCAGATTTTTGATTGGCGGCCTGGGGAGACTTTGGTTTCAATCAAAAATCTAAAATCAAAAATCAAAAATGAATTTATCGATGGAAACACTACTTAAAGACCTGAGATACGGAATCAGAAGCTTGCTGAAACAGCCGGCGTTCGCCTTCGTAGCTGTGCTTTCGATTGCGCTGGGGATCGGTGTTAACACGACCATATTCAGTTTCGTCAACGCTACTCTCTTCCGTCCTCTACCTTTCCCCGAGTCAGACAAGCTCGTGCGCCTTTGGGACGGCAACGCGGCTTCCTATCCTGACTACGTCGCATATCGCGATGACAGCAAAGTGTTCTCCAGCCTTGTGGCGTACGCACAAAGACCGCTGAGTCTGAACGTGAATGGCGAGTCTGAACGTATTTTCGGCGAGATCGTTACCGGCAATTACTTCGACGTCCTCAAAGTTAAGCCGGCGATTGGACGAGGTTTTCTGCAGGAAGAAGATCGTACACCGGGGACTCATCCCGTTGTCGTTTTGAGCAATGGACTCTGGCGGCGGCAATTCAACTCTGATCCGGCAATCATCGGGAAAGGGATCAAGCTTAACAATTATTCCTTCACCGTAATTGGCGTCATGCCAGAGAAGTTTGTTGGGGCGACACTAATTTCTCCACCTGACGTATGGGTGCCGATGATGATGGAACCCATCGTTGATCCTGGCTCTCGCTCTCTTACATCACCCGACGAAGGCTGGCTCATGATGTTGGGGCGCTTGCAACCTGAGGTCAAACTCGCGGGAGCACAGGCAGCAGTTGAGACAATCGCCAGCAGACTTCATCAAGCACGGCGCGAACGTAATTCCGGGCCGGAGCAGATGGAACGTCGTATCGTCGCAGTTGCGGAAGCGCGCGGCCTGATGGTTCCTCCAGCAGGCCGTGTACCGGCCTTGCTCGCTATCACAATCGTGATGGCTGTTGTCGCGTTAGTTCTGCTTGTGGCCTGCGCGAATGTAGCAAACATGCTGCTGGCTCGCGCTGTCGCCAGGCGCAAAGAGATCGCTGTCCGGCTCGCGCTTGGCGCAGGACGCTGGAGAATCATCAGGCAGATGCTGACAGAAAGCGTGCTCCTCTCTCTCATAGGAGGTGTCGGCGGTCTGTTGTTGGCTGGCTGGAGTACCAACCTGCTCGCGACCCTGCTGCCGCAGTCATTTCCAGGAAATTCAATCGCCCCAGATGTGAGTCTTGATGCGAGGGTATTCCTCTACACATTCCTTCTCTCAACTGTAACCGGTGTGATCTTCGGACTTGCACCAGCGTTGCAGAGTTCGAAACCCGACGTAATAGCCACGCTCAAAGACCAGGCGGTGACATTTGGCAGAGGTCGCACGAGATTCACACTGCGCAATTTACTCGTCGTCACACAAGTTGCCATTTCGATGCTTCTGCTCGTGAGTGCCGGACTCTTCCTCAGAAATTTACGCAACACGCAGCACCCTGAACCGGGATTCGTGACTGATAACGGCTTGATGATGTCATTCGACCTTGGCCTCGCTCGTTATGACAAAGCGCGCGGACAGATTTTTGAAGAGCAATTGCTGCAACGAGTGCGCTCACTGCCTCAAATACAAGCTGCGTCTCTCGCCGAGTTTGTACCCCTTACTGATGCCGGCAGCCTGACTCCTCTCTATGTTGAGGGAGAGCCGACTCCGGATCGGTTTGATGACGACTCGCTGCTTTCAAATAACACAGTCGGCCTGGACTACTTCAGAACCATGGGTATTCCCTTTGTGAAGGGACGCGATTTCAATTCCAGCGATACTGCCTCAAGCCCTGAAGTAATTATTGTGAATGAGACGCTGGCACGTCGCCTTTCGCCTGACGGCAACGCGGTCGGCAAAAGGATTCGCATGGACTCTCAGGGAGATTACCTCGAAGTAGTCGGGGTTGTGCGTGACATCAAATATCGTCAGTTGTCTGAGAAGCCGCCTTTCTTTGGCTATCTTCCCCTGAGTCAACGTTATCGTTCATCAATGACGCTGCACGTGCGCACGCCTTCCGATCCAGTCGCTGCCATAAATCAACTGCGGGCAGAAATAAAGGCCCTCGATTCCGAACTTCCTTTGACAGGCGTCAAGACAATGCAAGAACACATGCGACTGCCATTAGCGCCGGCAAAGCTGCTCGCACTCCTTTCGAGCACGTTTGGCATTTTGGCTTTGTTACTCGCATCGATTGGGTTGTACGGAGTCATGGCGTACGTGGTTGGCAGCCGTACGCGCGAGATTGGTATCCGCATGGCGCTTGGGGCGCAAACAAGTGGCGTTCGCAGACTTGTAATTGTGCAGGGCATGAGGCTCGCACTCACGGGTGTCGCTGTTGGTGTCGTTGCCGCCCTCGCATTAACGAGAGTGCTGAGCGGTGTCTTGTACGGAGTGAGTGCAACCGATCCGTTCACGTTTGCCGGTGTGGTTGTGTTGTTAGCTAGCGTTGCATTGTTGGCTTGTCTCGTTCCAGCGTGGCGCGCAACAAAAGTAGATCCGTTGGTGGCGCTGAGATATGAGTGACCGTTTGCCAATTGCCAATTGCCGATTGGAGTTTTGGAATGGACCAAGCATTCCCTCGAGGCGAAGAGTGTGACTGGGAACGACTCCTCGTGATTCCAATCGGCAATCGACAATTGGCAATTAGTGGATCCGGAAGTCGCTTTTAAATACGAGTGAGGTGTTAGACGGACTAACAAAAGCACATGAAAAAAGACCTCCTTCACAGCATACGGAGTTTGATCCGTAATCCCGGCTTCACCGCTGTCGCCGTCATCACTCTGATGCTCGCTATCGGTGTGAACACGACGATCTTCAGCGTTGTGAACGCAGTGTTGCTGAAAGCATTGCCGTTTCAACAGCCGGAGCAACTCGTATCGGTTCAGAAAGTCGCTGAACCGGGCGGGTTCCCAGGCATCGCCGCTTATCAGTTTCTCGCTTGGAAAGATCGGAACTCTTCTTTCGACGACCTCGCCGCTTTCACTGACAATAACTTCAACCTAACGGGAGCTGGCGAACCTGAGCGCATTTCGTGCGCGCAAGTGACCGCCAGTCTCTTCACCACTCTTAGGGTGCAACCTCTGCGTGGGCGCTTCTTTCTTTCCGAAGAGGACAAACCCGGCTCGAATAACGTCGCGATTGTCAGCGAACGTTTCTGGCAGCGACGTTACGCGCGCGACGAAGCGGTTCTGCAAAGCACGCTCACGCTCGACAACAAGCCTTATTTGATCGTTGGGGTATTGCCCGCCAGTTTTCGGTTTCCTGGTGAGTTCGATGTTTGGCTTCCGATAGCTTTGGATCCTGTCAAAGAAACTAAAGGTGACTTCTTTTCTCTGATCGAAGTTGTCGGCCGTCTCAAATCATCAGCGACCAATACCGGCGCGCAATCTGAACTGAGCTTGATTGCTCGGCAAGCGTCAGAGCACGTCAACGAACCGTCGGCGGTTGGTCAAGTTGAAGTTGTACCACTCCAGCGGCAACTCGTTTCTGGCGTTCGCTTGACTGTGTTGATCCTGTGGGGTGCCGTCGGACTCGTGATGTTGCTCGCGTGTGTCAACGTCGCAAGCCTGATGATCTCGCGCACGCTCTCGCGACAGCGCGAAATGGCGGTGCGGGCGGCAGTCGGCGCACGACGCTGGCAGTTGATAAGGCAACTGCTCACCGAGAGCGTTGTTATTGGCCTCGCCGGTGGAGTCTTGGGTCTGCTCGTCGCGGTATGGGGCACCCGAGCAATCGCCGGTCTGGTCCCCAAGGGTTTCACCAATTCTGTTTATGATCTCAATAACGTTCCGCTTGATTGGCACGCGTTTGTATTCACCCTCGCGCTCTCGGTTCTAACTGGAATCGTGTTCGGGTTAGCGCCGGCATTGACTGCCTCAAAGCCCGATCTAATCAACGCACTGCGAAACAGCCGATCGTTTGGTTTGATGAGTTTTGGACTGCGCAGCTTGCGCGGCTGGCTCGTAGTCGTCGAACTCGCGCTCGCAGTCGTACTGCTGCTCGGCGCGGGCCTGCTGGTAAGAAGCTTCAACAAATTAATGACGCTCGATCTCGGCTTCGATCGTGAAAACGTGTTGACGTTTCGAGTCAGTCTGCCGCGCTCAAAATATGCCAAGCCCGCCCAAACGGACGCTTTTTATAAAGACTTATTGCAGCGCGTTAACGCGCTGCCGGGAGTGCAAACCGTCGGAACGATCAACCACTCACCACTCCAAGGCCACGGATTGATTGCTTTTGTGGGCATTGAAGGACATGCGCCACTCGATCGAAAGAAAGATCCGGCAATCGGGATCGGCGTGGTCGACGGCGAGTACTTCAAGACACTGAAGGTACCGCTACTCGCCGGTCGTCAGTACGATGCGCGCGACGGAGCAGATGGGCAAAAGGTGGCGATCGTAAACGAGGCGTTTGCGAAATATTTTTTACCCGGCAGCGATGCACTCGGAAGACGAGTTGCTTTCGGTTGTGAAGAGTCTGAAGGGTTCTGCCGCACGATCGTCGGAGTTGTCGGAAACATTCGACAGGAGAGCATCACCGACGAAGCTATACCGGAGATGTACGTGCCGTTCGCGCAGATGCCCATGAACGGCTCGACGGTCATGGTTCGCACTTCAGCGGATCCAACCGCCCTCGTTGCAGTCGTGCGCAGCGAAGTAATGGCGATCGATAACAACCAACCGATATCCGACGTCAAAACACTCACCCAACGCGTAGACGAAGTGGTCGCTGTTTCTCGTTCGTTGATGTTGCTGTTTTCGGCGTTTGCATTGCTCGCGCTGATTTTGGGTGCGGTTGGAGTTTACGGAATCGTTTCCTACTCCGTCACCCAGCGGACTCACGAGATTGGCATCCGGATGGCGCTCGGTGCCCGACCCACGGACGTCTTAACGCTAACACTCAGGAATGGGATTGCATTGACAGTCCTTGGGATTGTGATTGGTGTCGGGGCGGCGTTCGCGTTGACGCGTTTCATGGAATCGATGCTGTTCGGGGTAACACCAACAGACAAGCTAACGTTCATAGCCGTTTCCTTTCTGCTGTTTCTGGTCGCGCTGTGCGCATCGTTAATTCCCGCACGGCGGGCGACGAAAGTCGATCCATTAGTGGCGCTGAGATACGAGTGAAGCCATCGGACCAATTGGCCCTAAAGGAATACTGGACTGTGGGGAGGCAACTTGGCTCAGGAAACAAGCAAACCGATAACCCGATGGGGGCATGATGATACGTCAGACGCTTCAAGATACTAAGTACGCGTTGCGAATGTTGGCCAAGAATCCAGGTTTCGCGGCCGTGGTTGTACTCACGCTTGCACTCGGTATCGGTGCCAATGCCGCAATCTTCTCATTGACGGACAAAGTGTTGCTTCAGAGTCTTCCCGTCCAAAAACCCGAGGACCTTGTCCTTTTGTCGACCTACGATCCAAAGGATGGGCCAGAGAACGGCGACGACTCTTTCTCTTATCCGATGTATCAGGATCTGCGCGATCAGAACGATGTTTTTAGCGGTGTCATTGCCCACGGCGGAGCGCAGATGAACGTGTCCTACGGTGAACAAAGCGTTCGCGTAAATGGCGAACTGGTGAGTGGAAACTTCTTCCAAACACTCGGCGTGAGCCCCTGGGTCGGCCGGTTATTTACACAGGAGGACGACCGTACCCCGGGTGCTCACCCGGTGGCTGTCTTGAGTTACGCATTTTGGCAGAGTCGCTTTAACAAAGACCCATCGCTAATCGGCAAAACAGTTCTTATCAACGAATATCCCGTCACGGTCATTGGTGTTACTCCTCCAGGATTTTATGGGGCGACTTTGGTCAGCAACCCTGACGTGCGCGTTCCTTTAATGATGACTCCCGTCTTGAATCCGAATCCGCCCACGCGGTTACAGAAGCGCTCGCATCAGTGGATGTATGTAATGGCCCGTCGCAAGGAAGGGGTGAGTGCTGCTCAGGCGCAAGCGTCGCTTGATGTTCTTTATCAACGAATTCGCGAATCTGAAGCGCAGAGTCGATCACTGAGCGGGTCCAATCTCGAAAAGTACATGACTCGGCGAATTAAACTGTCGCCGGGCGCGCAGGGCTTTCAACATCTTCAGGCTGACTTTCGCAAGTCTTTGTATCTGCTCTTTGCCGCCACGTGCGTGATTCTTCTGATTCTTTGCGCCAACCTCGCGAACCTCATGCTCGCGCGGACCACGGTGCGAAGTCAGGAAATTGCTGTTCGTCTGGCGCTGGGCGCGGGAAGGCTTCGATTGCTGCGTCAGTGGTTAACTGAAGGATTGGTGCTGTCATTGATTGGAGCCATGGCGGGTATATTCATCGCGTTCTGGATTCGCGCCGGATTGCTCGCATTCGTGCCCACGGATGTGCGTGAGAACCTGCAATCCACAGCTCCCTGGCGACTGTATGGCTTCATTGCGCTGACTGCGATCGTCATTGGAGTTGGTTTCAGTTTGGCTCCTGCCATACAGGCGGCGCGACAAGTGGTGAATCCTTCTTTCGCTGCTGAGTCAAGAAGTTTTACCTCCGCAGGAAAACTGCTGAGTCTCCGAAGCGCACTCATCCTGGTCCAGATTGTACTGTCCCTCCCACTTTTGGTGAGTGCGGGGTTGTTGATTCGCACGCTGCAAAACCTTCGCGCGATTGACACTGGCTTCGACAGGAATAACGTGCTGCTGGCGTCGATCAATCCTTCGCTGAGCGGGTACTCGCCTGAGAAGGCGCACATTTTTTATGACGAGTTACTAAGGCGAACGCGCTCACTGCCGGGAGTTACCGCGGCGACTCTTGCGTCTGACTCGCCGATCTCCGGCGGGTGGGATCGGTTGGGCTTGGTGATTGAGGGATACACGCCTAAAGAAGGCGAACGAACATCTACGGATGTTACCTGGGTTTCGACGGATTATTTCAAGTCGTTAGGTATTCCTATTCTTCAGGGTCGCGACTTTACCGATCTAGACAAGCGCGGAGGTCAGAAAGTCGCTCTCGTCAATGAAAAGATGGCACGTCACTTTTTCGGAACGACCGACGTGATTGGAAAACGTATCGGCCTCGAGAAGACACCCGACACCATAATTGTCGGCGTAGTGAAAGACGTCACGTACGTCAACCTCCGCGAAAACCTTCGTCGTCATTTCTACCTGCCCACTTCGCAAGAAGAGCGTCTAGCGAATCTGACACTGCACATCAAGACCTCAGGAGACTCGCAACCAGTCGGAGCGGCGTTACGCAACGAGGTGAAGTCGCTCGATCCGCACCTGCCACTTTATGACGTGAAGACTCTCGCGGACGAGGTCAATCAGTCCCTTATCCAGGAACGAATGGTGACGTGGCTGACTTCGGCGTTCGGATTAGTTGCAACGCTGCTCACCGCGCTTGGGTTGTACGGCGTATTGACGTTTTCAGTGGCGCGTCGAACGCGTGAAATCGGAATTCGCCTGGCTCTGGGCGCACAACGACGCGATGTAATGAAGTTGATAGTCACTCAAGGTCTGTTCATCGTCGCCGTGGGAATCGTGTTGGGTTTGATTG
This sequence comes from Pyrinomonadaceae bacterium, assembly GCA_035491875.1. GTDB lineage: Bacteria > Acidobacteriota > Blastocatellia > Pyrinomonadales > Pyrinomonadaceae > PSRF01. The sequence goes on from DATJKB010000253.1 coordinate 12,290, forward strand.
CCTCGTATGGACTGTCGAAGGTAATCGCAACTTTGCTGTTCGGAGTCAGTCCAACAAATGCGGCGACCTTGATAGCCGTGACAATCGGACTGTTCGTGATCAGTTTGTTGGCTTGTTATCTACCGGCGCGGCGCGCGACGAAAGTCGATCCGCTGGTGGCGCTTCGATGCGAGTGAGAGTTTCAGAGTTCGTCGCGGTTAAAAAGAAAATCAATGGTCATTTGAGAATTGATATTTGAGATTTGAGAATTTAGTTACTCAATTGGCACACCTCAAAATTTCAAATCTCAAATATCAATTCTCAAATGACCATTGATTCGGACCAAAGACCAAAGACCAAAGACCAAAAGGAATGATCAGCCAAACGCTTCAAGACACGAAGTACAGCCTGCGGATGCTGGCGAAGAATCCAGGTTTCGCTGCAGTGGTGGTGCTCACGCTGGCGCTTGGCATCGGTGCGAATGCTGCAATCTTCTCTCTAACGGACAAAGTACTGTTGCAAAGCCTTCCGGTAACGAAGCCTGAGGATCTGGTATTGGTCTCAACATACGATTCGAAGGATGGACCACCAGGGGGCAGCTCTTTCTCCTATCCCATGTACCAGGACTTGCGCGACCGCAACGAGGTCTTTAGCGGAGTGATCGCCCGTGCCGGTGTTCAGATGAATCTCAGTTATGGCGACAATACTATTCGCGTTCGTGGCGAACTCGTAAGTGGTAACTTTTTCCAAACACTCGGCGTACGCGCGTGGGCAGGCCGACTGCTTACTCAGAACGATGACATCACGCCGGGCGCTCACCCGGTTGCAGTTCTGAGCTACGCGTTTTGGGACAGTCGCTTCAACAAAGATCCATCGCTGATCGGTAAAACAGTTCTCATAAACGAATATCCCGTTACTGTGATTGGAATTACTCCTCCCGGCTTTTACGGACTAAGTTTGTCAAACAATCCGGATGTGCGCGTGTCGCTAATGATGACGCCCGTCTTTAATCCTCAGCCGCCAACACGGTTACAAAAGCGTAGTCATCAGTGGTTGAGTGTAATGGCGCGTCGTAAAGACGGTGTTAGCAGTGCTCAAGCAGAAGCATCGCTCGCGGTTCTTTATCGACGCATTCGAGAATCTGAAGTCCAGACTCAATCGCTAAGTGCATTTGATCGGGAACGTTTTCTTGCGCGGCGCATAGGACTGCAGCCAGGTGCCGGGGGCTTTCAGCAGCTTCAGTCCCAAATGCGAACGTCTTTGTACCTGCTCTTTGCCGCCACGTGCATCATTCTTTTGATCGTTTGTGCCAATCTCGCAAACCTGCTGTTGGCACGGACAACGGTGCGAAGTCAGGAAATTGCCGTTCGTCTCGCGCTGGGTGCCGGAAGACTTCGACTGCTGCGCCAGTGGCTGACTGAGGGATTAATACTGTCATTAATTGGAGGCGCAGCAGCCGTTTTCATTGCGATGTGGATTCGCGCAGGACTGTTGGCATTCGTCCCGGCCGATGTTCGCGTGAACTTATCAGGCACATCTTCCTGGCGCCTGTATGGCTTCATTCTATTGATAGCGATACTGGCGGGAATCGCTTTTAGCCTCGTTCCCGCACTAAGCGCGGCGCGGCACGCAGTAAGCCCTTCGTTGAGTGGAGGGTCGAGAAGTTTTACTTCAACGGGAAAACTCTTCAGCGTTCGGAGCGGACTCATTCTGCTTCAAGTCTCTTTATCTCTTCCGTTGTTAGTGAGTGCAACCCTACTAATTCGAACCTTACAGAACCTTCGCTCAATCGATACTGGTTTTGAAAGGCAGAACGTGCTGCTGGCCTCAATCAATCCTTCGCTTAATGGATATTCACCGAAAAAATCACACGCTTTCTATGACGAGTTGTTAACCCGAACTCGCGCTCTTCCAGGCGTGACGCTAGCAAGTCTGGCGTCTGACTCTCCCATTTCGGGCGGTAGGGATGAGAGCGGAATTGTCGTTGAAGGTTACACGCCGCGCGACGGGGAAAATATGTCATGCGACGTAACGCTCGTTTCAAACGACTACTTCAAATCGCTGGGAATCCCTCTGATCTTTGGACGCGACTTTCTTGATCAGGACAGGTTAGGAAGTCCAAGGGTAACGATCGTAAACGAGAAATTGGCACGTCATTTTTTCGGGACGACCAATGTAATAGGAAAGCACATAGGTGTGCATGGTGTGCCCGACACAACCATCGTTGGAGTCGTGAAGGACGCGACCTACATCACGCTGCGGGAGAACATGCGCCGCCATTTCTATTTGCCCACGATGCAGGAAGAGCGACTCGAGAATTTAACGCTACAGATTAAGTCTGGAAGTGATCAGACTCTAATCGCGGAGTCGTTGCGTAATGAAGTAAAAAGCCTTGATCCGCATCTGCCACTCTACAGCGTGAAGACACTCGAGAACGAAATCAATGAATCGCTAGTGCAGGAACGACTAGTGACTTGGTTGACATCTGCGTTTAGCGTCGTCGCCACCTTGTTGACCGCACTTGGTCTGTATGGCGTCTTGACGTTCTCCGTTGCGCGTCGAACGCGCGAGATTGGGATACGTGTAGCTTTGGGCGCCCAACGACGCGATGTAGTGAAATTGATAGTAGTTCAAGGTCTGATTGTCGTAGTAGTTGGAATCATGTTTGGTGTGTTCGCATCGTTTGGCCTTGCACGTGTTATTGAGAGCTTGCTGTTTGGCGTGAGCCCGACGAATGCGGCGACGTTGATTGCTGTCACAGTTGGAGTTTTTGTGATCGGTTTGGTTGCTTGTTATCTGCCGGCGCGACGTGCGACGAAAGTCGATCCGCTAGTCGCATTGAGATACGAATGAAGGAATTGAAGATTGAAGATTGAAGATTGTTAATTGAAAGAACTCAACGACGATACTTAATCAATCTTCAATCAAAAATCAAAAATGTTGGAATCTCTTCTTAAAGATCTTCGCCACGGAATCCGGAGTTTGTTGAAGCATCGCGGCTTCACAATCGTCGCTGTCATTACGCTTGGTCTGGGTATCGGCGCGAACACGCTAATGTTTAGTGTAGTGCATGCGGTGTTGCTGAGGCCGTTGCCTTATCCAAACGCCGACCGGTTGGTTTCACTCTCACAGAGTTCGCTTGAAGATCCGGATCTCGCCGTGTCGTACCCGGATTATCTCGACTGGCGAGCTCAGCAGTCAGTATTCGACGACATGGCAGCGCGATTGCCAACCGGCGGAGTGATAACCGGAGCGAATGAGCCTGAACGAGTTATCGGCCGACTCGTCACGCCGAGTTTCTTTACAACTCTTGGTGTGCAACCGATGTTGGGTCGCTCGTTCACGGAAGCCGAGAACGCTCCCGGCGCGGCTGTCATGGTGATCAGTCACGGTCTATGGCAACGGCAATTCGGCGGTTCACCTGAGGCCATTGGAAAACCGATTACTTATAACGGTGAAGCTTGGACCGTCATCGGCGTGCTGCCGCCAACGTTTGATTTCTACGGACGCACGAATATCAACAATGATTTCTTCGCCCCACTAGGTCGACTCGGCGATGAAGATTTCATGCGGGATCGGAACTCGCATGCCTTACGTGTCACGGCGCGGTTAAAACCCGACGTCACTATTGAAAACGCGCGCGCAGAACTGAACGCAATTGCTGCACGCCTGTCGAACCAATATCCCTCCTCGAACACAGGTACTGGTGTAACCCTTCGATCGTTTCTTGACGACTATGTGGGCGACTTCCGTTACGCGTTGCGGGTGATCTTCGCTGCTGTCGGATTCATGTTGTTAATCGCTTGCGCGAACGTTGCCAACCTGATGTTGACGCGCGCGACCAGCCGAAGCCGTGAGATTGCGCTGCGCCTGGCACTTGGCGCGTCGCGCTGGCGAATAACTCAGCAGTTAATGGTTGAAAGTCTAATCCTCGCGGTCGTGGGAGGCGTTTTTGGAATTTTGCTGGCGACTTGGGGAATTAGCTTGCTCTCAAAAATCAATACCGGAGAGTTGTCGCGGTTAGACGAAGTCAGCATCGACGGTCGCGTTTTCGCATTCACTTTTCTCGTTACTTTGATCGTTGGCTGTGTAGCTGGTCTTCTTCCGACGCTACAGAACTCCCGTTTCGGATTAAACGAGGTCTTCAAAACAGGCGATCGCTCATCAGCCTCATCGGGTGGCAGACTGCGTCGCAGTTTGGTCGCTGCAGAGGTTGCTGTAGCCCTTTTATTGTTGGTTGGAGCAGGGCTTACATTACGTAGCTTTGAACGTCTGATTTCAGTCGAAC
>DATJKB010000254.1:0-4241 GCA_035491875.1 Pyrinomonadaceae bacterium
ACGAAAAGAATTTGAAAAAGCGAGCGTCGCAGGTGCCAAAGGTCAAACAGACGAGGCCATCACGCATCTCCGAAAAGCCATCGCTATCTTTCCATCGTTCATCAGAGCTCATAACGATTTGGGAACCCACCTTCTCTCTCAAGGAAAGCTCGACGACGCTGAGGAAGAACTTAAAAAGGCTATCGCTCTCGACGCGACCGCATTCAATCCACGTCTTAATCTCGGCATTGTGCTCGTTCATAAGCAAGCATTCGCAGAGGCGCACGAACATCTGCGCAAAGCTTTGTCACTCGAGCCAAACTCACCGCCCGCACATTTGTATGCAGGACTTTCTCTCGCGGCAATGGAAAAACTCGACCCGGCTGAGATCGACTTCAAGGCAGCTTATTCACTCGGTGGTCCCAAGTACGGAATCGCACTCTATCATTTGGGCCAACTCTACATGGCTCGCGGCGATCACCCAGCAGCACTTAAATCCTTCGAAGAGTATTTATCGGTAGTGCCCGATGCGCGCAACGCTCAGCAAGTCAAACAGCTGATCGCCATGCTGCGTCGTTAACAAGGGGCGCACTTTCACTCCATTCGTCCTTTAACGAAGAAACAGGAGGCACAATATGAACCCGTTAGAAAGCGCTAGATCGCTAAGATACGCTGCGGTCACGCTGGTGTTGTTAACTATGGTCTTTGTGTTTAGCGAGCCAGTAATGGCCCAGGCTACTACGGGGACTCTAAAAGGAGCCGTCGTAGATCCAAATGGTGCCGCAGTTGCCGGCGCAACCGTCAAAGTGAAGAGCGAGGCTACCGCGGTTGAGCAGACAACTTCATCAACAGACGAAGGCCTCTTCACCGTCACTAATCTGCCGCCAGGCAAATACACTGTGACGGTATCACCCGGCGCTGGTTTCAGTAGCAAGGCGGTAACGGGCGTCGATATCCGCATCGGTACCGAGACCGATATTAAGGTTGAACTGGCGGTCGGTGCGCCAACGGAAACGGTAACCGTCACAGGCAATACCGAAGAGATCGTGCAAACCAACTCTCAAATCTCAGCGAGTTTCGAGACCCGAAAAGTGGAGGAACTGCCATCGAACGCAGCGGGAGGCGGACTTGACACCCTCGCGCTTTTGGCTCCTGGTGTCGTTCCTGGTTTCGGTAACGTCAACTCGAACGGTACGACACTTTCAGTCAACGGCAATCGCGCCCGCGCCAACAACTTTACCCTCGACGGCACGGATAACAACGACTTGACGATCGGTGGACCTAACTTCTTCATTTCGAACCAGGACTCCGTTCAGGAGTTTCAGGTCATCACCAACAACTATTCGGCTCAATTCGGACGAAATCAGGGAGCCGTCATTAACTACGTCACAAAGAGTGGAACCAACGAATTCCACGGGTCTGCTTTTGAGTTTCATCGCAACTCCAGTTCGTTGGATGCAATGACTAATCAGCAAAGATCCGATCCGACCCGAAGCCGTCGTGATAAATTCATCAGCAATGTTTTCGGCGGAACGTTTGGTGGCCCAATTATCAAGAACAAAGTGTTCTTCTTTGTTGACGGGCAACTGATAAGGCAACGACAGAACGGTGTTTTTAACGCCGGAAATCCAGCGATAACACCTGCGGGGCTTTCAGCATTGACCGCAGCCTATCCGGGGAACGCGATTGTTGGGGCACTGGCCAACCAAAGCCTCTTCAAGCTCCAACCGAATGCTCGCATTAGAGCCGCTGGCAACCCTCTATGCTTCCCGAGGAACCCTTCGCTCCCATTTAGCTGCGATCCTACCAGTGCGGATTTCGCAAATGGCCTAAGCATTCCAACGGCATTCGCAGATTGGGACACTTCATTCCCGTTCGACCAGAAAGAATACGGTCTTCGCGGAGACGTCAACCCGACCAGCAAGGACAGCTTCAACGTTAAATACCGTTTTCAGAAATCTCCTGAAACGAACTTCTTGGCTGGGGCAAACGGCTTCTTTGGAGATATTCCGTTCGAGAGCAAGAATCTGAACGGTGCATGGACTCGACAGATAGGGAATCACGTGGTTAACGACTTCCGTTCAGCGTGGCAAAAGCTGTCCGTAATCTTTGGAGGCGGCTGTGAGGATGCGCTGTCGGGCTGTATTCTGCACGCGGATGATATCGACAAAGCCTTTACCAATATTAGCTTCACCGGAATCTCAAATCCGGCGCTTCAAACCATCGGACCAGCGACAAACCTGCCACAAGGCCGGGTCGTAAGGGTGTTTCAACTCGCGGATACTTTGTCGTGGACCAAGAGCAATCACACGTTGATCTTTGGCGTAGATTTTCGGGACCTCGACAACCAGATTCCTTTTCTACCGAACATAAATGGCGCCTTTCGCTTTAACAGTACAACGCGAATCGCGCAAAACTTCCCGAACTTTGTAACTCTCGGTGCAGGTGAACCGAGAATTGGTTACAAAGAGAGAGATCAGTTCTACTTCTTCCAGGACGACTGGAAAGTTCGTGATAATCTGACCCTGAATCTTGGAATTCGCTACGAGTACACAGGCGCTCCGATTAATCTGCTTAACGAGATTACGACTACGCGCGAAAGCGATCCGGCGCAGGCTCTCTGGCGACAGAGCATTCCGCTTGACCAGCGAACAGTTCCGAAGGTGCCCGTAGATAAGAACAACTGGGCGCCGCGTCTGGGCTTCGCATGGTCACCACGGTTTGGCGATGGCGGCGTGTCTCGTTTCCTCTTCGGCGAGAACGACGCAACTGTTATCCGCGGCGGCTTTTCGATCGCCTATGAACCCGCGTTCTATAACATTGCTCTCAACGTATCAACTTCGGCTCCTACGGTGTTTCTCAATACGATCCAAAACACGGGCACCGCCACAGCGCCTGGATTCCGCTTACCATCGAATCCTACCGGCGACGTTGTGCGAACCTCGCTTGGATCGTTCCTCCAGAAAAACACTTTCGATCCTCGTTGGTTGAGTCAAACAATCGTCGGCGAGAACTTCCATGCACCGTATTCCAAGCAATGGTCATTTGGAATACAACGTCAGATGAACCGCAACAACGTGGCAGAAGTGCGCTACGTGGGCAACAGCGGCGTTGACTTGTTTCAGACGGTTAACCGTAATCCGTTCATCGGCTCCAGCCAGGTGCGCACCTCCGGTCCGCTGGCAGGCACCTTCGTTAACGGGGGCTTACTCTTCGGCTTTACGTCGGCCGGTTTTGGCGGAACCACCTTTACCTTCCCCGGATTTCCGAATCTGGTTCCCTCCGGGATTACTGCCAATCCGTTTACTGGCGATGATCTGGCCACTCCCGACAATGAGGCAGCTGATGATGGCCGCATTCTTCCTGGTCGGGGTCTAATCAGGTCTCGTGAGAATACCGGCAGCTCCAGCTACCATGGGTTGCAGGCCAGGTATAACGGGCGTCTCTTAGATAATAACCTTACTTTTGGTGCGTCTTACACCTTTAGTAAGACGATAGACAACGCTTCAGAGATCTTCTCCTTCGGCGAAATCGCGATCGCGTCAAACCCGTTCGATCTCACTGAGAACGAACGTGGCTTGTCAGGTAACGATCGCCGACACGCGTTCTCAACCAACTTCTTGTACGACGTGCCGTGGCACAAGGATCAGCATGGGTTCACGGGCAAGGTACTTGGAGGATGGCAGCTGAACGGAACTTACGTACTTACAAGTGGTCGACCGTTTACTCCGTCGATGTTCTTCAACGTCTTCGGTGCACCAACTTACCAGGACTTCAATTTTACTGCGGGGTTCTTTGGCTTTGACAACGTTCGCGGCTTTACGGGTAATCCATCTGCGCGGAGAGACGCAGTTGCCATTACGGACGTCGACGCAAGTTACTTTGGCTTCACAGGTGTCTTTACACCGAGCTCGACCGGTTACTATTCATTGAATGAACTGAATAGCACCGGCAATCTCACCCCTGTGACGCCAAATGATGTCCGGTTCATCGTTAATGGGCCAGGCGCTGCTCGCCGATTTGGCAACCCGTTCGGCAATATCGCTCGCAACAGCGAACGTGGTCCGGCTTTGAACATACTCAATCTCGGCATCTTCAAAAACACGAAGATTGGAGAAAGAGTTAACGTTCAATTCCGCGCTGAATTGTTCAATGCGCTGAATCATCCGAATCCGGGTTATGGAGTTGCCGGTGAAGGAGATCTGCCAGACACCTTCATTGAAGATGCAGGACTGTATGGCGTCGGCGGCAACAACCGGACC
>DATJKB010000255.1:0-9264 GCA_035491875.1 Pyrinomonadaceae bacterium
TCCGCAGAACACTTCGTCGGAAGAAACTGCGGCGGGATTGACGGACGCAAGCGTCGACAGTTTGAAAGATTTTGTTTCTGATGGCGGTACGTTGGTGTGTTTCGATGCGGCCTGTGAGATGGCAATCAAACAGTTCAAGCTGCCACTCAAGAATGTACTGGAAGGCTTAAGATCGTCTGACTTCTATTGTCCCGGATCAATTGTCTCGATCGATGTCGATAACACGAACCCCATCGCCCGCGGCGTTCCGCGTTCGTTGAATGCCTACTTCATCAACAGTTCCGCTTTCGAAGCGACTGATTCCAGCGTCCGAGTCATAGCGCGCTACGCCAAAGAGAACGTATTGCGATCTGGGTGGCTTCTTGGTGAGAGCAAGATGCGTGGTCACATAGCCCTGGCCGAAACGCGTCTGGGCAAAGGTCGCGTAGTGATATTCGCATTTCGACCGCAGCATCGCGGCCAGACGTGGGGAACCCTGCCACTTATTTGGAACGCCCTCTCGGGAAGCAAATCCTGATGGATGGCTGGGTGGCCTTGCCGACCGTGTCGTATAAGCGGTATCTTTAGAGCGCTAACTGGGTTTTTCTCTCCTCCTGACTAAGTCAGGAACCCCAAGCATCGATTAAGGCTGAATCGCATCCAATTGCTGCGACTCTCTCCGCGCAGTGTTGGAACTCTCCCGGCCTGTTTTCCAAACTCTCGTCGCTTCAATCTCCAAGGAGTTTGATATGAGAAAGCTATTCGTGTCTCTACTGTCGGCGACAGTTTTCGTCTGTTCGGTGTTGCCAATTCCTGCGCAAGTTCGACCCAGAAGGGTTGGCGACGGCCAGGGTCAGGCGTCTACCACTCCAAGCACTCCAACCAAAGCCCCGGTATTGGGCGGTGCAAATCGTCCCGCCGGCCAGCAACAACCAAAACCACGAGCGCCAGAGCCAACAGCGCCGGAGGAAGTGGACGCCGGCGATATCATCAAGGTCGATACGACGCTTGTAACAATCCCGGTGAGCGTCATGGATCGCGACGGCCGGTACGTGCCCAATCTGAATAAACGCGACTTTCGAATTTGGGAGGATGGCATCGAACAGGAAGTGGCATTCTTTGCTTCCGCGGAAAAGGCCTTCTCAGTTTTCCTCGTGCTCGATACAAGTCCGTCAACAAAGTTTCGGCTTGAGGACATACAGGACGCGGCAATCACTTTCGTGAATCAGCTTCGGCCCGACGATAAAGTAATGGTGGTGTCGTTCAATAACGACATAAAGATCCTTGCGGAACTGACAACCGATCGACTGAAGCTGCAGCGCGCGATTTTGCGAGCTCGCACTGATAACGGAACGCGGCTGTACGACACCATGGATATGTTAATGACCCAGTACATGAGCCGAATTCCGGGACGAAAGGCGATCGTGTTATTCACCGATGGGGTCGATACTACGAGCCGGAATGCAGACTATCGAAGCACCGCGGTCGAGGCGGAGGAGTTAGACGCCTTGATTTATCCGGTTCGCTACGACACGTCTATGGACGTGGGGGGTGTTCCTCAATTACCTCCGGATGTGTGGGGTCAGATATTGGGCGGAATATTTGGCGGGGGGCGTCGTCGAGGAGGAGGCGGGGGTGGTGGTGGTGGCTGGCCCAATCGGGGCGACGATTATGGCTTGGCCCAACAATATCTGCGCCAGTTGGCCACCAGTACCGGCGGACGGCTTTATGACGCCGACACCGCGCAGAACATGTCTTACGCATTTGCCAACGTAGCCGAAGAACTGCGCCGCCAATACAGCCTTGGATACTATCCAAAGCGACGGCCTCAACCGGGCGAACGCCGCCAAATCCGAGTACGGACCAACCAAATGAATTTAGCTGTCCGTGCGCGGGATAGTTACGTCTTTAAATCGTCCGGAGCTGTGGTGGATGCAGGCAGCCAACCTGCGACCTCACCGGTTTTGCGACGCCAGGCAAACCCGTTTCGATAGGACACCTTTAGACCAAGATGGGCTCGGGCCAGACGCATCGATGGTATGACGTCTGGCCCGCTGTTTAGCAAGCGATTGATTGGGCCAAAATGGCTACCGTACGCTGTCGAACAGAAATAGGACCAAGTATTGATTGGGCTTGCTGATTATTGCGACTTGGTTGTGATTGTATGAAAAAAAGCGCGGCGAGTTTTTGCCATTCGCCGCGCTAAACTATACCCACAGGAGGAAAGGGGTATTCAACGGCGTCCAGTATAAAAGATCACGGCTATTCCGGCAATGAATCGCCAGCAGAGTCGGCGGCTGGATGCAACAGGCGTCTCCCAAGCCTCAATGTCCGATTGTCAGGGAGCCCTTCCCGAGTGGCAACTCCAAAAGAAATTCTTCGGGCAAACAGTTAAAGTCTTGGTTCTAAGGGGACTTATAAGCCGAAACCCAAGCCCCGGACTTCCAAAAAGCAATCGGTTCGAAATCGTACAGACGGGCCCTCTTTGCAGACGTAGATTCCCGTGCAGATAAACAAGCAGGGTGGCCGAGATCGTTCGCGTCCTTCCCGACTGACCTTGAGAACCGCGTTAGATCTCGGCCTTTCTCAATTCATCCATTTAAATTCGAGAACTGACCTACAGCCAAGAAACACATCCTCAATATCGAGGACCACGAAGACACTCGTGAATTAGTATCTTTTGTTCTCAAACAGCAACGGACACCGTTAGATCTTCTCGACTTCCCGCATCGGTGTGGGGCATAGCCGGGCAAGCAGGTACGCTAACAGCCAGAGCACAAACGCAGTGGCGACAGCTAAGGTAAGCCAGAACTGCCAGTATGCGCTGAAAACACGTTCGAAGCCGGGTTGGATTTTATGCGAAAGGTTGACGTTAAGATCCGCCGCCGTGAAAAGACGCGAGAGGATTTGGATTAGTAGATACCAACCAAACGCATACAGCCAGGCTTTTCGATCCATCCCCACCTTCTTTACTGCAACGATGCTGACGAGAATTCCTCCCACATGAGCCAGCACGGACGAAAAAAATAAGCCCCACTCGAGTACAACAAATCTGAACCAGACTACGAATCCAGGGATCATCCAGATCACTGCGATTCTGATCAGAACCGTTTGTCGAAAGAAGAGTCCGATCGCTAGCAGAAGATCTCCGACGTTGCACATCCAAAGCATGTGTCCGAGTTGCTGAATTCGCCAATAGTGAACCCCTTGTGCCAAGAAAAAGACGAGAGGAAAAACGCCAAGCAGGCGAAATCTAACGTCAGACTGTTTTATTGAAACCAACTTTGATATTCCTTAACGGTTCTGTTAAATCGCGCTTATCATTCTCGGATAGCCGCTGAGTTTGGCTAGAATAACATCGTCGTTCATGAGCAAGTAAAACTAAGAGGGTTCTTGACAACGAGTCGAATGAACAAGAGACTTGCTTTGAAAGATTCCAAGGTGATTAATCCCTGATCGCTCTGAACTTGATCAGGGAAGATTCCCTCAAAGTACAAATGCCTTCACTGGAAGAGTTGTTGCGAAAATCAATCCCCGAGTTAGCTGAACTGTTCGTGCAGCGTCGTCGAGCCGTACCTAAAGGTTTACTTGAAGCACTCGAAACGGATCCGCGACAGGGTGCTCAGCTGTTGGCAAAGCGGATTCGCGGACGTTATCGATCGAATCGTTCTGAGGGTCAACGTCTCCACAATCTGCTCCGCTTTGAGATTGAACTTTGGGCCGACGGGTTTGGGCTCGTCGCTGGCGTCGACGAAGCCGGAATGGCGCCGCTTGCTGGTCCGGTGGTGGCGGGCGCGGTCGTGTTGCCACAAAACTACAAGCTTCGAGGGCTGAATGATTCGAAAAAGATTCTCGATCCCGAGAAGCGCGGTGAACTAGCTACCCAGATTAAGCAGGACGCGATTTGTTGGTCGGTGGGCATTGCAGAGGTCGAAGAGATCGACAAAATAAACATCTATCACGCTGGTCTACTGGCAATGCAAAGGGCTGTACAAGGATTAACTACTACCCCTAGCTTTATTCTGGTCGACGCGAGAAAGATTCCAAATTGCACCATCCCACAGCGAGGGATCATTCGAGGTGACGCGCTGTCTGCGAGTATCGCTGCCGCCTCCATCATTGCTAAGACGACGCGAGACGCACACATGCTTGAGTTGGATGGAGTGTACAGTGGCTACGGTTTGGCCTCTCACAAAGGCTATCCCACTCCCGAACATTGCCGCGCACTAAAGAGTTTGGGAGCGCTCCCTATCCATCGTCGTAGTTTCGCTCGAGTTCGTGAAGCACTTGGGCTTGATCCGATTCAAACCGAGCTCTTCCCCACAGAGACAGATCTCGCTGCTGAGATGGCCGATGAGATGGCAGCTGCCACTGGCGCATAGTTGTACCCCCCTCCTGGTCCACTTAAAGAATAACTTTAGGCTGAGAAGGTCATGGCTGCACTGACGGAATACAAGAAAAAGCGGAAGTTCGATAAGACGCCGGAACCTGGTCCGACGAAGAAGCGCACAAAGAGTGGACGTATTTTCGTAATACAAAAGCACCGAGCAACTCAACTTCATTACGACTTTCGGCTGGAAGCAGATGGCGTGCTGAAGTCGTGGGCAGTTCCGAAAGGTCCTTCACTCGATCCAACAGTGAAGCGCCTGGCGATGCAAGTCGAGGATCATCCAGTAGACTACGCAAAGTTTGAGGGTGTTATCCCGGAAGGCGAATACGGCGGTGGTACCGTGATGGTGTGGGACTACGGAACATATAACCCCGAGACCGATGACGTTAGCGCTGCTCTCCGCAAAGGCGAGCTAAAGTTCGAGCTCGACGGGCAAAAGTTGAAAGGTTCGTGGGTTTTGGTGCGAACGCGAGATCGGCAGTGGTTGCTGATCAAACATCGCGATTACTACACAACCGAAGAAGAAGTCACGGAACTTGCGCCAGCATCAATCCTCACACGCCGCACCCTCGCAGAGATCGCAGAAGACGAAGGCGGTAACATCAAGAAGGCGGCTACAGGTGACCCGAAGAAAATCCCGCGTCGCACTGGCGTCAAGCGACGAAAGAAAGGCGCGAAGGCAAAGGTCTGGCACAGCAAGGGGGCGGGATAGAAATAGGAGCAGGAGCAGCAGGCAGGAGGAGGAACGTCTCACTTATCTCGATCTCTAAAGAATAACTTTAACTACTCCGACAACGGCTAACCCGCAGGCAACAATCCTTCGTACGACAACTCTCCATCAACTATTCGCGCGGCGCTCGTGTAGGGGTGTATTTCCGTTTTATCCACCTTCAGTATGTGGATCACTTCATGGCCTTTTGACTTTAAGTGGTCGGCGATAAGACTACGATGGCATTTCCACCAAAGCGACTCTGCGCACATAAAAGCTGTCGGTGAGCTCCGGGCTATTTTGATCAATTCGCTCATGCCAGTGCTGAAAGCATCCGTCTCCATGTGATCTGCATAACCGCGAAAAGAAACATTTTTCCATGCACTGTTCTTCGAATTCGGTAGCGGTTTACGCATCCCGCCAAATGACGGGAGATGGCGATATTCAAGGCCGATGCTAGCAAGATCTTCGTTCAACTGCTTTTGATTGAAGTGGGGGAATCGTCTTGAGATTGGATAGGTGCGCACATCAACAAGCGTTTCGATATGGTGAGCGAGAAGGAGCTCTTCGAACTCAACAGCAGTTCGCGTCGAGTGACCGATGGTCCAAATAGTAATTGGTTTGAGTCCCGTCATTCGCTCGGTCAATGACTTGAAAACTAAGAAATAACTTCAACTGTAGGCCCGCCGACCCTTTAAGTCTTACGTCAAATGTTCTCGTGTTCGACACCTCATCGGACATCAAACCTAAAGATAAACTTCAAGACGAAACCGACCACGCTTTGTTAACAACGGCTTCCACAAGTCGCCCAACCTCCGCACACGCGATGGAACATTATCGATCCTGAACTGCTCCATCTTGATTCCCTTCTCGAGCTCTTGCCACTTCACTGGCGTTGACACTGTTGCCAACTCAGTAGGCCTGATGGAATAGATGGAAGCGAGAGTGCGTCCCCAGGCGTTTTGGTTGTAGTCCACGAGCACCCGTCCCTTCGGTCGTTTCGAAACCTGATAAACCGCCGTCAGCAATTCGGGCATCTGGCTCGCAACTGCATGCGAAAACTCTTTCGCAAAGCTCCACACCTGCTTCTGGGTTGGTCCACGCTGGATTGGGATGTAGATGTGAATCCCCTTTGAACCTGTCGTCTTCGCATAACTCGGCATTTTCAAAGAATCAAGCGCGGTCTTCAGCACTAACGCCGCTTCTACCACTTTTTCAAACGATGCGCCCGGTACTGGATCGAGATCGAAGTGGAGATAATCAGGCCGATCTACATCATCACACTTTGCATACCATTGGTTTAGATCGATGCAGCCAAGATTAATTACCCACATCAATGACGGCAGATCCTGAATCATTGGGAAGTCAATTACATTTTCCGACTCGTGCTCGATGACACAGATTTCAATCCACGAGGGCCTGGGTGACGGCGCCCTTTTCATGAAGAAGAAGTCCCCTGCTGCGCCATTCGGATAGCGCTTCATCACCATTGGGCGCTCTTGAATGTGTGGGAGCAATACTGGCGCGACGTCCAGGTAGTATTGCAGGAGGTCTCGTTTTGTGATTCCCAGCTTGGGCCAGAATGGCTTGTCGAGATTTGTGAGCTTAACGATGCGGCCAGCCACATCAACCTCAAGACCATTCTTGTTCTTTGGGAGCTTTATCGAAGGTACCCGCTTCAGCGGGGGCACCTGACTGCGTCGCACTTCCGCGGGATGGAATTCGCGTGTGGGAAAGAATTGCCTCGGCATTTAGTTAAGGTATGACTTGAGGCTACGGTTGGCGGGCCATGGTAAAAGCTGAAGTATCACTTTAGAAAAACTGCGGCTCAAACGTTCGACTACGTCTTCGACAACCCTTCGATTTCGGATTCAATTGCCTCTAATCCATTCATCAGCACTTTGCGATACGATGGATTTGTCGCGTGTTCCAGTTGCTGCAGCAAGCGCGACTTGGAAAGGTTCAGCGATTCAATCCGTTGCCGTCGTTGACGCTCTTCATTTGTCTGGGACCGAGTCGAGTCGTGTGGCCTCGCTGGCTTCCCTTCCTCGATCTGGTCTGCAACCGCTTTGCTTTCCCAACCGCGTGCCATACATCAGCTCCTAAATCACAGTGCCGTCTTTGATCACAGCGTTCTTCGGCACGATTATGATTCCATCACGAATGAAGTACGTTCCGTCTTCGGCACTTGCTTCATGGATTCCCGCTTCATTCAGAAGTCGAACGCCCGAACCGATACGTGCATTCTTGTCGATTATCGCGCGTCGGATGATGCTTCCTTCTCCGATTCCCACCCGCGGCGCGCCTCTCGCCAAATCGGAACGCATGTCGTCGAACGTTTGATAATAATCGGCGCCCATCATGTAAGCAGCGTCTAAGTGCACTCCCTTAAAGACTCGACTGCGCAACCCCACCACAGAGTTTGTGATCTTCGCGCCGCTGATTATGCAACCGTCACTGATTATTGAGTCGTTGATCTCGGAGTTCTCAATCTTCGAGGGCGGCAGGTAACGCGCTCTTGTGAAGACAGGCGCTTCAGCGTCGAATAAATTGAACTTGGGAATTTTGGTTGTGAGATCAAGATTCGCTCGATAGAACGCGCCGATCGTTCCAATATCTTCCCAGTATCCATCGAACATGTAGGCCTGCACGTTGTGAGTTTTGATTGACGCAGGAATTATTTCTCGTCCGAAATCCACCCTGCATGAGTCTTCCTGCAAGAGTCGCTCGAGACGATCGTATTTGAAGACGTAGATACCCATCGAGGCGAGGAACGGACGACGCGCAGCTTCGGCGGCATCGAGTCCCAGTTTGGTTGTGTCAACCTGCATCGATAACAACTCGTCGCCTTTAGGTTTTTCTCTAAACTCTATGATACGTCCCTGCTGATCGGTCTTCAGCAGGCCAAACTCACTAGCCGCCTGTGGCCCACAAGGAACCACTGAAACAGTCACATCCGCATTTGTCTCGGTGTGGCGAGCCAGGAACTCTCGATAGTCCATTCGATAGAGATGATCGCCTGACAGGATAAGCAGAGTATCAATGCCCCAGTCGCGTATATGTGGCAGCACTTGTCGCACTGCATCGGCAGTGCCCTGAAACCACTGTGGACTCTCAGGGGTCTGTTCCGCTGCGATAATCTCGACAAATCCGTTTGAGAAAGGGGAAAACCGATATGTCTGGGAGATGTGACGATTGAGAGACGCCGAGTTGTGTTGCGTCAAAACGAACGTGCGGAGGATGTCTGAGTTAATGCAGTTTGATAGTGCGATGTCGACAAGCCGGTACTTCCCTCCGAGCGGAACGGCGGGCTTGGAACGCTGCTGAGTCAACGGATACAGACGGTTTCCAGCACCCCCACCCAGAATAACTGCCAGCAGTTTAGGATTCGCAGGCATTCAACAATTCGTTCGTTGTGTCGCACAGTCACTACCACCTTGCGGTCGCAGGTGGGTTGCCGACTGCGCAACTTCAACTTAACTGTTTGGATTAACTACGAAGGAAGAATAGACGCAAACCGCCGCGGCTATCAAGAACGAGTCGCTAGTAGGCGGAAGAACTCGAAACCGCTGGTCGCGTGCCGGCAGCCTCCTGGGCGATTTTCACCCCAACACTCGCGCCGATTCGCGTCGCTCCGGCTTCTACCATCTTACGAGCATCGTCCAATCCTTTTACGCCGCCTGATGCTTTGACTCCGAGTTCGGATCCCACTGTGCGACGCATCAACGCCACATCAGCAACCGTGGCGCCGCCTTTCGCAAAACCGGTTGATGTCTTCACAAAATCTGCGCCGGCATTTTTAGCAGCCAAACAAGCTCGGACTTTTTCGTCATCTGTTAGAAGGGCCGTTTCGATGATTACTTTGCAGATGACGTTGTATTCGTGAGCGACCTGGACCACGGATCGGATGTCATATTCAACGAGACAGTCGTCGCCGCTTTTCAACGCACCAACGTTCAGGACCATGTCGACTTCTTTCGCGCCATCAAGAATCGCGCGCCGGGCTTCATAAGCCTTTACATCAGGCACCGTTGCTCCGAGCGGAAACCCGATCACGGTGCACACTGGGACGCCCGTGCCGCTGAGATTGCACGATGCGACACGCACCCAGGTCGGGTTCACACAAACAGAAGCGAAGTGATACGTCGCGGCTTCTTCACACAGCTTCTTAATATCTTCGTCGGTG
>DATJKB010000256.1:0-3950 GCA_035491875.1 Pyrinomonadaceae bacterium
CACGAGATGCAACAAACGCACGCTGGAGTGTTCGAAGTTTGTCTCCCCGGTGTCTCCGTCGTACCAACTTATCGTTTGCGCGTACTAACTCATGAAGGTCAGACGATAACTCTGCGCGATCCGTATTCGTTCTTGCCGACAATTGGAGAACTCGATCTACATCTGTTTGGCGAGGGGCGACACGAAGAGATTTATAAGAAACTTGGTGCGCAGCCTTTGAGCGTGAACCGGGTGAAGGGTGTCTCGTTTGCAGTTTGGGCGCCGCAAGCTTCTGGCGTCAGTGTCGCTGGAGACTTTAACGGTTGGGACGGTCGTCTTCATCAAATGCGCCGCCTGGGATCGTCCGGTGTTTGGGAACTGTTCGTGCCCGATTTAGCCGCCGGATCGTTATACAAATTCGAAATCCGGACACAGAAAGGGTTGCCTTTTCTAAAGGCTGATCCTTACGCGCAGTACACGGAAGTGCCTCCGAACACTTCTTCAATCGTTTACGAGTCACAGTACAAGTTTAGAGATGCGCGCTGGCTGAAAAAGAGAGCTGAGCGTCAACACTATCGTGAGCCGCTGTCGATCTACGAGGTTCATTTTGGTTCGTGGCGCAGAACAATCGAGGAGGGAAACAGACCTTTCACGTATCGCGAAATGGCCGAGTCACTTGCAAACTATGTTTTAGAGATGGGTTTTACGCATATTGAGTTTCTGCCACTGAAGGAACATCCGTATGGTCCATCTTGGGGTTATCAGGTCAGCTATTACTTCGCTCCTTCCGCGCGTTACGGCACGCCCGACGACTTTCGCTATTTGATTGATTATCTGCACCAGCGCGGTATTGGCGTCATCATGGACTGGGTGCCGGCGCATTTCCCTAAAGACGCATGGGCACTCGGTCGCTTCGATGGTTCCGCGCTTTATGAACATTTGGATCCGCGTCGTGGTGAACATCCGGACTGGGGAACGTATATCTTTAATTATGGTCGAAATGAAGTGCGCAACTTTCTGATTGCGAATGCGCTCTATTGGCTAAAAGAGTTTCACATTGATGGGCTGCGCGTTGATGCAGTCGCCTCGATGTTGTATCTCGACTACAGTCGAAAAGAAGGCGAGTGGGTCCCGAATGAATACGGCGGTCGTGAAAACCTGGAAGCGCTGTCGTTCCTGAAAGAGTTGAACGAGACCACTCATCGCGCTTGTCCGGGCACAATGATGATCGCTGAAGAGTCGACTGCGTGGCCGGCTGTTAGTAGACCTGTTTATGCGGGCGGACTCGGTTTTGATTTCAAGTGGAACATGGGTTGGATGCACGATACTTTGAAGTATTTCCAGACCGATCCTTTGTTTCGCGCCGGGAATCACAATGCCTTAACGTTTGGGCTGTTATATGCGTGGAGTGAAAATTTCATCCTGCCGCTGTCGCACGATGAAGTGGTGCACATGAAAGGGTCTCTGCTGAATAAATTGCCGGGATCGGTTGAGCAGAAGTTTGCACAACTGCGAGCGCTGTACGGTTACATGTGGGCCCACCCCGGAAAGAAATTGTTGTTTATGGGTGGCGAGTTTGGGCAGTGGCGCGAGTGGACGGAAACAGAGAGCCTGGATTGGCACTTGATTGACGATCCTTTGCACGCGGGTGTTCAGCGTCTGGTTCGAGATCTGAATCGAGTTTACGGTTCGCATAATTCGCTTTGGGAAGCGGATGGTGATGCGGAAGGGTTTGAATGGCTGGATGTAGACAACGCGTTGGAGAATGTGGTCGCTTTTATACGCAAGTCACCGAAAACAGGGAAGCGGATGATTTGTGTGGGAAATTTTTCTGCGGTGCCGCGATCTCAATATCGGTTGGCCTTGCCGGAGGCTGGTGAATATGAGGTTCTAATCAATTCTGCTGCTGAAGTGTATTCGGGATCAGGTGAAGTGGCGGTCGGAACTTTGCTGGCAGAAGAAGTTTCACATCACGGTCGCGCACATTCAGCCAGTGTCGATCTGCCGGCATTGAGTACGATATGGTTCGAGATTCCGAATGCGAAATAAAGCCGCCACAGATTTCACAGATGAACGCAAATCTGAAAATAGGAATTTCATTCTTTCTGATCTGCTCAGATCTGCGTAAATCTGCGGCTCAAAATTAATGACTAACTGGTCCGACATCCGCGCGCAGTTTCCTGTCACGCGCAATTCCACTTATCTCAACACGGCCGCTGCGGGACCGCTCGCAGTTTCAACCAAAGAAGCCGCGACTGCTTACTATCAGCAGATGACGGCTGACGGCGATATTCACTGGGACGACTGGTTGATGAAGCGCGAAGAAGTGCGCGCGCGCGTCGCTTCGTTCATCAACGCGGAGCCTGATGAGATCGGTCTGACAACGAACACATCGAGTGGCATGAATCTAATTGTCGATGCTCTCTCGAATCACGGAGAAGTTATCGCGTGCGATCTTGAGTTTCCCGTATCAACCATTCCGTGGATGCATCGCATGATTCCTGTGCACTTGATCAAGTCGTCGGCCACTGGTGAAGTCTTACCTGAAGCGTACGCGTCGATGATGAACGTGCGCACGGGTGTCATATCCGCGAGCTACGTTCAGTACTCCAACGGACTTCGCACTGATATTGATGCGCTTGGAGAACTGAAAGGCGGTCATGCACTCGTTGTTAACGCCAGCCAGGCCGCCGGAGTTTTTGAGATCGACGTTAAGCGTATGAAGATCGATGCGCTGTGTGCTACCGGGCACAAGTGGATGTTGTCTGGATACGGTTCCGGTTTCGTTTACCTGAATCGAGAACTGTTGGCGGGTTCGCGACCACACGGGATCGGCTGGCTGAGCGTGCAGGATCCGTATGGCGATTCAAACAATGAAGTGCATTTACGACACGATGTCTCGGCGCGGGCCGAGCTAGGTTGTCCACATTTCGCCGGGATGTTTGCGCTTGGTGCCTCGATTTACCTTATGCAGTCGATTGGTGTGAAAAACATCCAGGAGCGGGCGTTAACTTTGAATCGACAGCTAACGGACAATTTGGGCGAAGCGGGTTGGAAAGTCCTGTCGCCTCTGCGCGAAGAAACGATGCGCTCAGCGGAGACATTGGTTCAAGCCGATAATCCTGATGAGTTGGTGGCGTCGTTAGCGGAGAAGAAAATCATTGTCACACGAAAACCACAAGGCATTCGCGTCTCGACTGACTTCTTTAACAATGAAGATGATGTTGACGTACTTATCGCAGCCTTAAAAGAAACCTCAAAGAGTTGAGATCCTTGCGCCGGTTAGGAAGCTTGCGTTACGGCAAGATCAATAAGAGTCAAGCATCGTTGGTTCTTAACTCCGCTAGGAGTTCCATGTTTATAGCCATCTACTGCCGAAACCTCCGGCGCAGTTAAGAGGAGCGGAATCAGGTTGACGATCGCCGACTCACAGGCCTTCCGCTCCTCTTAACTGCGATATCTCTGTTTCCACGTCAGGGCTATAAACATTGCACTCCTGACGGAGTGGTGAGTGTTATGAATCTTCAGCGGATAATGAACTGCCTAGTTGTAATCTTCGAACCCTGACGTGTGCCTTCTCAGCTCACTATTTTTTGGTCTTCGTCTTTCCTTTTACTTTCTTCGCATCACCATTTGCTTCGTTTGAGAAAACACTCCGCGCCAGCGTTATAAACTTCTGCATAATCGGTGATTCATAACCGCCGCTCAGTTGGGCCAAACCCAGCTCCCAGTTGATCTGCGCCCCCTCGATCCACCAGCGGACCAACTTGCCACTTTCAACTTCATCCTTCACAGATTGCAGCGGCACAATCCCAACGCCCATGTCTTCTTCGACCATGCGGCGAATCGCTGCCTGACGACTCAATTCCATCGCCACCTTCAACGACACTCCCGCCTGCGCGAAGAATTGATCGATCAATCGCCTCGTGTTGCCGCCGCGTTCACCAAGTATCAGTTTTTCACCAGCCAAC
>DATJKB010000257.1:0-6307 GCA_035491875.1 Pyrinomonadaceae bacterium
CGCATGAATTCAAGCGGTGTTAGATCTTCTTCCGCCGCTTTCTCCGGCAGGCCGGGAACAGAGTTATCGAAGATCCATTCGTAGTATTCGTCGACGCTAAGTCGGGTGGCGGGAAGTCTTTTCGACTCGGCGTATTGTCTGATCCCAAGGCTGCCGGTGGGATCGATGCGCCAGGTCAACTCCAACCAAAACTCGTTCTCTTCCCAAACTTCACCGGGATTCACTTCACGCGTGTCGTCGACGTCTTCGCCAGCGCGTTGGCGCGCCGCTTTAATCACGGGCTGTCGAAACCCGAGCCATTGCGAATCGTGCGTCTCGTACGAATGCAAATCATGACGTTCCGAGCCTACCCCCATCGGCAAAACGTAATCTGCAAAGAAAGCAGTTTCGTTCCAGGTTGGCGTGAGCGCAACGTAGCAGCCGATGAGCTTCGGATCCGTCAGCATCTCGATCCAGGAAAAACCATCGGGGTTGGTCCATACGGGGTTATAAACCCGGGTGAAGTAGACATCGACTTTTGCGCGACCCTCCAGCAACAGATGCGGCAGTAGAAACGACATCTCGTTCATCGAGAGCGGATACTCGCGCGGCCAGGTCGTTTCGTTCCACATCTCCGGATGCGGTGGCATGTAAATCGGCCGGGGCACAAATTTGTTCCACGCGTTGGGATAGACACCGCCTTCAGTGGCGATCGCGCCGAGCAACGCATTAATCATGAAGAGACAACGGGCCACTGACCATCCGCCACTGACACCAGACGCGGCGCTTCGCCAGTTGTGACTCGAAAAGCGTGACCCTGCGGTGGCAACCAGCTTCGCAATCTCCTCGATCACTTTTGCATCTACATCAGATTCTGCCGCCGCAAACTCAAAAGTGTATTGTTTGTAGAGATCCTTCAACGCCTCTTCAAACGAGCGGAAGTCTTTGCCTTTCGAGCCTTCCACCAGTTCGAGATACTCGCGCCAGTTCCACCACGTTTCCACAAACTCGCGGTTGTAGAGATTGTTCTGAATGATGTAGTTGGCAATCGATAAGAGAATGGCGGGCTCGGAACCAGGATAGGGCGACACCCAGTAGTCGGCATGCGTAGCAGTGTGCGACAAGCGCGTGTCGAAAACGATCAGCTTCGCGCCGTTTGTCTTGCCGTCGATCACGCGTTGCGCGTGAGGGTTGAAATAGTGGCCCGACTCAAGGTGCGCGCTGATGAGAAGGATGACCTTCGCGTTGGCATGATCCGGACTCGGCCGATCGAGACCCATCCAGAGTTGATAGCCTTCACGACTCCCTGACGAGCAGATGTTCGTGTGCGAGTTGTGTCCGTCAACGCCCCACGCTGCGAGTATGCGTTCCGTGAATCCGTCTTCGCCGGGACGCCCGACGTGATACATGATTTCGTGACGCCGATCCTCGACGATCGCCCTTCTGATGCGCGTGGCTATGTCGTCCAATGCTTGATCCCACGTCACTCGCTCCCATTTTCCTTCGCCGCGTTTTCCGGTGCGCTTCAACGGATAAAGAATCCGATCTGGATCAGTTACCTGGTTGAGAGTGGCTGGTCCTTTCGCGCAGTTGCGACCGCGAGATCCAGGATGTTCGGGATTGCCTTCAAACTTCTGTACCTGGCCGGTGACTTTGTCGATGTAAGCAAGTAGACCGCACGCTGACTCGCAGTTGAAGCACGTGGTTGGTACAAGTGAATAATGGCGCTCGACACGTTTGGGCCACGCGCGTGAATCAAGTTCGGTCCAATCGTCCCAACGCTCTTTGGGTGGGAACGCAGCAAGATGATTGCGCGATGGGCCAGGATAGAAGGTTTCGTTCGACTTGGTTTTATTTGTGCTCATGTGATAGCGGCGCGTTTACCTCTACTTGAGAGGCATTCCTATCCAATCTTGCTATTTGCCGGGCGTTGAACAGTGCGTTCTTTCGAGGGCGCAATTCTACCTTCATCGCGTGGATTTACCGAACAGCAAGCGAAGCAATCAATTGTTCCACCAACTCCAGATTAGGCTTACTGTGGCAACCGCTTTAACCATTGGCAAGGATTTCGGCAGTGAGGAACGTCCACCCAGGAACGGCAGGTTCTGCTTCGGCAAGGTCGCCAGCGAAATAGATCTTTGCTTCATCTGGCCGATCGGATCGAAACACTCGAACAGCCTTCTCGCGCAGCACATCGACATCCCACACTACTAAAGTTCCTGCGGCAAAGTAGTCGGCGCGTTTTGCGGCCATTTGAACTTCTGCTGGTCCATAGTCGTCGTCGCTGCGGACCTCGACAGCAAAGATCGGGGCACCCTCGAGAAACTTTCCGCCGCGTAGTTCTCCTTTGAAGAATGCAGCGTCGGGACTGAAAGAACGTCTGTGAGGAAGATTGACTATGAAGCCAACGTTATCGGGAAATGCGTAACCACCTCCGACCCGTCGCTCATATTCACGCAAGCTGATAAAGATTTCACCCGCAGCTCGACCGGGCACACCTCCTGTGGGTGACATGAGGACCAGTTCTCCATTAACGATTTCTGCTTTGCCGTTTTCAGGGACGTGGTAAAGGTCGTCCACTGTGGCCTGGGTTTTCGTGCTCATAGGATTAGGTGAGATTGTACATCAGATGTCCGATACGCTTTAGTTGAACATCAAGCCAACGGCACCGACTGGCCGGCTTGCACATAAGCATTCTCGTAAAGCAGCAGGCCAATGAGAGCGAGTGAAGAGCCCGCAATTCCGATCATAGAACCAACCACACCAGTAATCGCGAGCCATGGTAACAGTCCGCCGAGAAACGATAATGCCGTGCCGATCCAAAAATCGTTTCGATAACGTCCACGCACCATCTCCCAGACCGCCAGACGAGCGTGCGCGGTTGGATGGGTAAGCGAGACTTCACCCCACACCATCAACAAATGAACCAAACTCGATATCGCCAGCAGCCAGATTAAGAAAACTCTGCTCCAGTCGTCCGATATCATCTGGTTTAGCGCGACATACGTCATCAATAAAACACCGGCCCCCAGCAATAGCGCCTGCACGAACAAATGAGGCGGCAGCAGCGGGTTCTGCCACATGTCACGCGCTTTGGCTTGCGCAAACAAGTATGCAGTGTACACCGCGGTCAAGACAGACAACGGAATACCCGCGACCATCAGCTTCGACTGAACGTTAATTGATCCAGTCCAACTTGCTACGAAGTGAAGTGCAAGAACGAGCGTGTAACCGGCAATGATGAACGCGCCTCTCACCAGCCAGCTCCGCCATTGCGGTCGCGTAAAGATCAAATGAAATCGTTCCGGATGCTCGAGGTCCCAGAGCAATAGACCACCGGTAATAGCGAGGAACGCGCCCGAGATCACTGGCGTAGCCCACAACCAGATTGGATCAGTCGGACTGATGTAACCCAGGAGCACCAGTAGCGCGGCAACAAGATAGACACCCGATGCGATTCCCTTGGTCCACGTGTACAGACTGACGCGCCAATCCCACGGAATCGAATGCGCAACGTCATAGGAAAGAAGTGCGGCTGCGGAAGAGTTGCTGAAATTGGGATTGCCCGAAACAACATGTCCGCTTGATTCATATTGTTCACTCCACATGAACAAACCACCATCGGGACGGCGAGCTGCAAGTGGGTCGAGCGTCGCTTGATGTGCGCCTTTGTAAAAGAGCTTCGGTAATGTCTCCTTCTCAGGTCGTCGCACGGCTACAGGTTCCCGATTAATAATTTGCGCGACGTACGATCGTTCGTCGTTCATGTCACCGACCAGAATCGCCTGCGTCGGGCAAACAACAACACACGCCGGTTCGAGATTCATGTCAATGCGGTGCGCGCAGAAGTTGCACTTCTCCGCAGAGTGGTCCTCGGGATTGATGAAGATCGCATCATACGGACACGCAGCCATGCATGCTTTGCAACCGATGCAGATCGATTTATCAAAATCGACAATGCCATCGGGCCGCTTGAACATTGCAGTGGTAGGGCAGGCGGTAACGCAAGGGGCATGAGCGCACTGGTTACACCGAGTTACCTGATGCGCTCGGCGTACCTGAGGAAACACGCCGACTTCGACGTGTTTCACGTAAGTGCGGGTCACCGACAGTGGAACAAGGTTCTCCGACTTGCACGCCGTCGTACACGCATGGCAGCCGATGCAGCGTGTGTGGTCAATAACTTTCGCCCACTTGATTGAGCTTTCGTCGATCATCAGAAATACATTGTTGATTGTAGATTTTAGATTGTCGATTGCAATGCCAGGGTAACCAAAAATCAACAATCAACAATCTGCAATCTTCAATGTTTGATGTTTGGTGGCGCAAAACTATATCATGTCCCGACTGTTGGAGGTCGGTAATGAATCACAAGTCCTTATCTTTATTGCTACTCTTGCTTGCCGCGGTAGGTGTGGCCGCGTGTAATTCGTCGGAATCTCGAAAGCAGCCGGCGACGTTGCTGGGTGGACCGCAAGCCCAGGGCCAGATCGACACAACCTACGCAGATGGCATTCCGCGCATAACCATTAGGGAATTCGAATCGCTCAAGCCTGGCGATGTCTTTGTCGTCGATGTTCGCAACCAGGCTGCGTACGATCAGGGTCACATTCCAGGAGCAAAGCTGATCCCCGTCGGCGAAGTCGCTACGCGCATCGGCGAGTTTCCCAAGGACAAGAAAATTGTCACGTACTGTTCTTGACCAAGCGAACACACGTCCGCCGGTGCGGTGGGCACTCTCAAATCAAAGGGAATCACAAACGCAGCAGCCTTACTCGGTGGGTTTGAAGAATGGAAGCGTGAGAATAAGCCCATCGACAAGAAGTAACTTTGGAGGGCGCCGACCTGTCGGCGCTTTCTTCCGGCTGCGACGAGTCGCAGCCTTTTTGTTTTGCGCTAACGAGCGCGAACAAGAAAGCGGTGACAGGTCACCGCATTCCAGAGCACTACGTAACCGGTTGCGTAACTAATGCCGGCAAAGGTGTAACGACCTTTGCCGCCGGTACGCACAAGACCGGGCACGGCGCGTTTCGGACGACTCTTTCAACCTCGGAACCCAAAACAGCTGAACCACCAAATAACGAATTGTGTGCGGCGGTGCCGATCACGATCAGATCAGCATCAATGCGCGTCGCCAGCTTGACGACCTCCTCGTAAGGTCGACCTTCAGCAATGTGACTCGCGGCACGTCGGCCAGCACCGTCTGCGAGATGCGACATGCGATCGCCGATATAGCTTCTCAATCGCGTCAGGGCTGCAAGTCCGCCTTCCGGAAACATTGCGGATATCTGATCGAAGTAGTCTCCAATCACATAAACAGCGTGTAGCTCGGCTCCCATGCGGTTGGAGATCTGAGTTGCGAGTTGTGTGGCAGCGGTAGACGACGGTCGAAAGTTTGTCGCGAGCACGATGCGTTTAAGATTAATCTGCGTTTCGTCTGTGCTGCAGTCGACGAAATCGCGTTCCGGCGATTTTGTCGCCAACACCGGACACGGCGCCTCCGCGATGATGTCTTCCGCGATCGATCCGCCAAAAGCGCGGGAGAACCGTCGTCGGCTGCGTGTAACGACCGTGATCAGATCGATGCCATAATCAACTGCCGCCTGCGCGATCGTTGAAGCCGGCTCGCCTTCGAGAACCAGAGGCTCAACATCTAACCCCTGAAGCAACGTATCCTTCAACAAATCTTTCGCTCCGGCTCTTACTTGCGATAGCGACTGATGCTCGTGTCGGTTGAGTTCGTGCTCAGCGAGATTCAGCAGGTCCGCGGGTACTGACTCGTCTTGGGCATTGAGAATGACGAGGCGTCCATTTCCGTTGCGCGCAAATGCTGCAGCGTATTTCAGAGCGCTCCTGGAGTGTGTCGTGAAGTCTGTCGGAAAGAGGATGTTACGAAATGGGAACATCTTTAGTACCGGGGCGTTGTTCGTTCTCGTTCTGGTACGCCGTCTGCAGCTTTGTACTTCGATTCAGAAACTCTTGCAAGGAAACGAGAATCAGAACAGGAGCGAAGCGACTGTTTTCAACTCGCTACTTGTTTACGATCCGGAGGCAGTCGCTACGCTCCTGTTCTGATCCTAGTCGAGAGGCCTCGATTTCCTCACCCACTGAATGTGAGAAATCTACAACGATTGCTCTTTACGTTCAGCGGCCTTCCATGCCAAACTCCGCTGGCATTCCTTCCCTACAAAGGGCAACAGCAAGTAAGAGTTATCTAAATCCACATCGGGAGGCAACATCTTGCTTCGCGGAATCTTTCGTACAAAGAACCTCGACGACATCCTGGCTGCGTTAGGCGACCAGACACACTCTTTGAAACGAACGCTCG
>DATJKB010000258.1:0-4505 GCA_035491875.1 Pyrinomonadaceae bacterium
AAGGAAACCAGTAGGGAAGTAGTCACCAATTGTCCAATTGGTAGCGGTTAGCACGAATCGCACCACAAATAACTAAGGGTCACCAATCGGTGACCCTCAAACGATTCTGTAATAATTCTGGCTCCGCAGGTAGGACTCGAACCTACAACCCTTCGGTTAACAGCCGAATGCTCTGCCATTGAGCTACTGCGGAATAAGCGCCCTCACATAGCTGCGAGTTAACTATGTGCCGGGCGCGAAGGCGTTTTATAGCAAATGGGTTCCACGAGCGTCAAGGCGACCTCACGCCGTGTGATCTGCGGTTAAACTTGCGCTCCGCACTGATCTGCGAGAATATCTCCAGCCCAATCTTCCTGAAGGAAAATAGTGAATGGAACGCCGCACTACATCCTGGTTTAGCCAGAATTTAAGCACTGAAATGCCGCTGGTCGCTTACGGACACGGCGGTCCACCGTTGCTGATGTTTCCCACCGCTGCCGCCGATTATCTCGAGTACGAGCGTTTCTATCTCGTCGATTCCATCAAGCCACTCATCGAGTCAGGACGTTTGCGCGCGTATTCAATCAACAGCGTCAATCGCTACAGTCTGTTGAATGAAAAAATGCCGGCTCCTCTCAAGGCAGAACTACTGACTCGTTACGATCGATACCTCACCGATGAAGTGTTGCCGCTGATCAAAAATGAAGTTGGCGACGGTGATAGTCGCCCGCTAACCACCGGCGCCAGTCTTGGTGCGTTCCTTTCAGTCAACGCTTACTTCAAACATCCGGATCTGTTTCGTGGTGTGATTGCGATGAGCGGTAGTTACGACATTCGTTCGTACTTGAAGGGCTATTACGACGACAACGTCTACTTTAATAATCCAGTCGATTATCTTTCGAATCTGAACGACGACTATTACCTGCCAATGCTACAAAAAGCCGATTCAATTATTTTGTTATCAGGTCAGGGAGCATACGAAGCACCTGAACGCAGCAGCGCGCTATCGGAGATTCTTCATTCAAAAGGCATCCCTCACACACTCGACCTTTGGGGACCGGATGTGAATCACGATTGGCCCTGGTGGAGAAAGATGCTTCCGCACACACTGGGAAAACTGCTGGCCACTTGAGGAAAAGAAATCATTTGCCATATCTCATTTGCCGTTTTTCATTTGTCATTAGGAGAAGCGGCCGCAGATTTGCGCAGAATTAACGCAGATCATTTTTATATCGGAGAAGGTAATGACTTTCCGACGTTAATAGTTTATCTGCGTCGATCTGTGTAAATCTGCGGCCGCTTTGCTTAAATGACAAATGAAAAACGGAAAATGAGATATGGCAAATGATTACGGCTCCCCGTCCCCCTTCTTCCCCTTCTTCTTCTGAGGTTCGACTTCGCGTGGTCGCGTCGTCGGAGGTGGCGGCGTTTCGGCTTTAGGCGCAGGAGCATCGGATTTCGGCTGCGGATTTGTCGCCGGCTCTTCAGCCTTGGGTGGAGGTGGTAACGTCACCTGATCCATCTTCGGTTGCGTTGCGGTCGGATCTGTCGTCGCGTTTTCGTCTGTCGTTTCTTCTGCTTGAGCGGCGAACTCTGCACGTTCCGCTGCTAATTCGCGTTGTCGTTGACGGAATATTTCGCGCATGTCCTCCGGCATCGATGGCGCCTTCGGGAAGTCTTCTTTCGGTTTATCTTTCAAAAAGGTCTTCATGAAATCGATGAACATTGGCAGCGCACCTTTTCCGCCAGTCATGTCGTTGCCAAGAGATCTCTTTCGGCCTGGATAGCCCATCCACACGCCAGTAACGTAAGTCGGGGTGTAGCCGATAAACCAAACGTCGGTGTGATCATTAACGGTGCCAGTTTTGCCGGCGAGAGGCACACCGAGGGAGGTCGCCGCGGTCGCGGTGCCTGAAGTGACGACGCCGCGCATCATTGAAACCATCGTGAGCGCAACGTATTCATTCATCACTTTGTAAGTTGTCTGATCCCATTCTTCCAACACCGCGCCATCGCGATCGAGCACCTGTCGAATCACGTGCGGTTGTACGCGGATGCCTTTATTCGGAAATGCCGAGTAGGCCGACACCATTTGATCCAATGGAACTTCCGTAGCACCGAGTGCAGAAGGAAGATAGGGCGACATCGGAACCTTTACGCCGAAGCGACGCACCATCTGCGCGCCCGTTTGAATGCCGACTGTTTGCAGCAGATGGACCGCCGGAATATTCATCGACTTCGCCAAGGCAGTTTTCAGCGGCATGTCTCCATTACCAAGTGAGCCATCGTAATTGTGTGGTTGCCAATCGCCGATGCTAATCGGTGCTCCGCTAACAGTAGTGTCGGGAGTCATTCCCCACTCAACCGCAGCGGTGTAAATGAAAGGTTTGAAACATGAACCGGTTTGGCGATACGCCTGAATCGCGTTGTTGAATTTATTTGTGTAAAAGTCGTAGCCGCCGACCATCGTAACGATTTCACCGGTCTTCGCGTTCAGCGTCATCATTGCACCCTGAACAGCAGGAATCTGCGAAAGCTCAACTTCGAGACGCCGGTTCTTTTCGTCAACTTCCTTGATTTCAAACTCTGCGAGATAACCAACCTTGAAGTCATCACGCGGCTGACGATGGCCCCAGCCCATCTCCGCAGCTGTGACGGTGGCATTGAAATTTCCAAAGCGAACAAGTGCCTCATTACGCGCTCGATCGATTTTCATGATCAAGCCCATTAAGTGGCGACCTTGCTCGTAATCGCTGCCGTACCAGTCTGGATGTTTGTAGTTATTGAGCTCTGCTTGCGTCGGCGGTACTTCACCATTGTTGGCGCTGGGAATTGTTGTGTAACTCGAGCGCCAGCCGCTGTGCGAACGATCGTAGGATCGCAAACCAGCACGCACAACTTCGTAAGCGCGCTTCTGAGCTTCGACATTAATAGTTGTGTAGACCGACAGTCCGCCCTGTGCCACGCGCGTCGTGTACTTATCTTCGAGTTCCTGACGAATGTACTCAACCGGATAATCGAACGGAGACGATTTTGGCTGCGACTGGTAATACGCTGTATCAGCCAGTTGTATCGGCTTGGTTTTCGCAGCATCTACTTCAGCCTGGGTTGCGAAGCCATTCTTGGCCATTAGATCAAGGACGAGATCGCGTCGTTCTTTTGCTTTCGCTGGATTTGCTGTTGGCGAATATTCGCTTGGCGCTTTTGGAACGCCTGCGAGCAAGGCGGCTTCAGCAAGAGTTAGATCTTTAGCCTGCTTGCCAAAGTATGTTTCGGCGCCAGCTTCCATTCCGTAAGCGTTTGCGCCAAGAAACATGTGATTGACGTACAACTCCATAATCTGGTTCTTGGTGTAGTAGCGTTCAATCTGAAGCGCGAGTATCCATTCATTAATTTTGCGTGTGTAGGTTTGTTCTTTCGAGAGAAACAGGTTCTTCGTCAATTGCTGTGTTAGCGTGGAACCGCCTTCAACACGATCAGTGGTTATGTTCTTCCAGGCGGCGCCAACGATTCTGATTGGATCAATGCCGATATGATCGTAGAAACGAACGTCTTCCACTGCGAGAACCGCGTTCTTCAGAACCGGCGGGATTTCTTCGTACTTGAGTGGAATTCTTTTTTCCAGGGCAAACTCACCAATGACGGTCTCACCATCGTCAGCATAAACGCGAGTCACCACACTGGGCCGATACGTCGCAAGCGCAGCAACTTCATTCGCAGCGCGAGAGTAGTTGAGTTCGTACGCGGCAATGATGCCCGTCAATCCACCAGCAGCAAGTGCGAGTAGCAGCACTGCCGGCAGCCAGAGCCGCCTCAATAAGTGCGTCCGTTGGGGCGGCGTGTTGACGATTGTTCTCTTCATACGATTCGCCATAGTTTAATCACCCTCAAAGCTCAGTTCTCTAAAACTCTTTCGCACTTCTCGACAATGTCCCTAATGGCAACACAGAGGTAGTAATTGCGATACCGGGCTGACGACCGATCTGATTCGCTAATAAACGTCGCATGCAACAGCTCGTGATTCTCGGGCAGGGAGTAAACGGCAATCGCGTCCGACCGAGGACCCTGGTCGATCGTAAAAACTTCCCCCTTTGACAATGTGCCTTTCGAGCCGGAGGTACACGGAGTTCTCCAGGACGAGAATGCGATAACATCCAACGCTTCGATAGCTCGATATTTTTGGCCCTGTCTAATCATCAGACCACATATAACCTTGCTCGAAATCGCCCGTGGCGGCAACGTGGGCAGCCACAGAAGCGTGATTTTTTCAGCGTCTGATTATAACTTAGAGCCGTCCAAAGCTTTGACTTGCGATCCAGTTGAGCACCGAAATCGTTGTAATTCAGAGCAAATCAGGCCAACCTGACATCCCACCTCGCATCTCTTATAATCCTTCTGCTCGCGGGGGCGACAGGCTTCGACAGGAACCTGAATGATCGTCGTGATGCATGCCGGGCTCCCTTATGCAGCTCGTTAAAACGTGTAGGGAAAAACAACTGCCAATAACAATGAATTGGCTCTCGCTG
>DATJKB010000259.1:0-10922 GCA_035491875.1 Pyrinomonadaceae bacterium
CAATCGCCATCCAGCAATGCGACCTCTACAATACGGCCATGGACGGCGTTCTGATCATTGATAAATCTCCCGACATGACCTCTCATGACGTTGTTGCGCGCGTGCGGCACATTCTGCACGAACGACGCATTGGCCATTCAGGAACACTCGATCCGTTTGCGACAGGCGTGCTGGTCGTCCTCGTCGGCCGCGCAACTCGTTTGGCGCAGTTTCTAACCGCAGCCGACAAAGAGTACGAAGCAATTATTCGCCTCGGCTTTGCGACTGACACGGGTGACCGTACCGGCAAGCCGATCGACGGCCCAACATTGCCCGCGAAAAGAAATTGGACCGACGCCGACGTAGAGAAGGCCTTACTCGTGTTGACGGGCGATATCGAACAAGTGCCGCCGATGTATTCAGCGAAGAAACTACAGGGTCGAAGGCTTTACGAGCTTGCGCGTCGAGGCGAAACCGTGCACCGCGATCCCATCAAAGTCTGCATTCACGAGTTTCACGCAATCAAAACGGCTGGCGAAATGATCAAAGACAATTTCGACGGTACATTTGATCTTGCCGCCCGAGTTGTTTGTTCATCCGGTACTTATGTCAGAACACTCGCCGAAGACTTCGGTAAACGACTCGGCGTCGGAGCGCATCTCGCCGAGCTGCGCCGGACTCGTGTCGGTCCCTTCCAATTAACTCACGCCACATCTCTCGCTGACCTCAAAGTCAGGTTCGCAGAAGAAGCCGTTGGGACTCTGCTTGTCTCACCTACCGCAGCCCTCTCGCACATGCCTTTATTGCATCTAACCGAGGACGACGAGCGTAGAGCACGTCATGGAATGGAGGTAAGTGTCGAGGAAACTGAATGGACTGATGGAACTCAAGTGAGAATGTGTAGCAAGGACGACGAGCTAATCGCGATCGGAGACTTCGACGCGAAACAGCGCCGCTTGCATCCGCATGTTGTGCTGGCCACCGCAGAGCACACGTAGGTTTTTTGTCTGTTTCGCTGTAGCACACGAAAAAATAAGCATTGACTTGAGCCCTTAATCCGTGTGGTATACTGACGACTAAGTAAATGGAAGCCCGCTGTTTGCTTCCATCGAGTGTTTCCTACCGCCTCTATTGACAAGTTTAGCCAGGCAGATATTTGAGAACGCGGCTTCGAAGATGTGGCTCAAGCTTACGCGCGCGCGAGCGACATATCGAGCCACTGATTCGACGAGTCACCGCTGCAGCTTCCAGGGGGCAGCGGGTCCAGAGCGTGGCCAATCCCCACACGCTGTCCAATGCGCGAAAGCCGAAGAGGTTTTAAGGCTATGCAAGAGCAGGATGGCAACAAAAAATTTAACATCACCGAACGATTGGAAGATTTGCGTCGCGAGCATGAAGCGCTCCGCTGGGAAGGATCTTTTCGAGATTATTTTGAATTAGTCGCACAGAACCCGCGCATCGCTCAACTCTCGCATGCTCGCATTAACGACATGGTTCATGCCGCCGGCATCGAGCGGCTCAACGAAGGAACGCAGCACGAAGTCCTCGCCTACAATTTCTTCTCCCCGGAACTCTTCGGCATCGAAGAGCCGATCGCCAAAATAGTCGAATACTTCAAGTCTGCCGCACAGCGTTTGGAAGTGCGCAAGCGAATCCTTCTGTTGATGGGACCGGTCGGCGGTGGGAAGTCGACAATCGTCAACATGCTGAAGCGCGGTCTGGAAGGCTGGACCCAGATTGAAGCAGGGGCAGTCTACGCGATCAAAGACTGCCCGATGCACGAAGAACCGCTGCATCTGATTCCTCATCAGTTGCGCGCCGAAGTTGAAAAACACTACGGCATTTATATCGAAGGGGATCTTTGTCCGCAGTGCCGCTACTCACTCGAGAAGACGTATGCCGGCAAACACGAAGAGGTAAAGGTCCATCGCGTGGTCTTCTCTGAAAAAGAACGTGTTGGTATCGGCACTTTTTCTCCCAGCGATCCCAAATCGCAAGACATCACTGAACTGACTGGTTCTATAGATCTGTCGACAATTGGCGAGGTGGGAGTTGAATCAGACCCTCGCGCATACCGCTTCGACGGCGAACTGAACATTGCCAATCGCGGTCTTATGGAATTCGTCGAAATGTTGAAGGTCGATGAGAAGTTTCTCTACAGCTTGCTCACGCTTTCGCAGGAACAGAGCATAAAGACCGGGCGTTTCGCGATGATTTATGCGGATGAAGTCATCCTTTCGCACTCAAACGAGAACGAGTACATCGCGTTCGCCGGGAATCGTAAGTCGGAAGCGCTGCAAGACCGCATAATTCTCGTGCGCGTGCCTTACAACCTGCGCGTCTCGCAGGAAGAAAGAATCTACGACAAACTGCTTCGCCAATCCGAAGCGCTGCGCAATGTGCACCTGGCGCCAAATACTTTGAGGGTTGCGGCAATGTTTGCCGTAATGACACGACTCGAAGAGCCGAAGCGTCAAAGCGTCGACATCGTCAAGAAGATGAAGCTGTACGACGGTGAAGACGTCGAAGGCTACAAGTCGAAAGATGTGCGCGAGCTGAAGGAAGAAACTATTCGCGAAGGCATGGACGGAATCTCGCCGCGCTACATCATCAACCGTCTCTCGACCGCGCTTGTTCGCGACGGCGTCACCTGCATTAACCCAATCGACGCGCTGCGGGCCATCAAGGACGGCTTTGAACAACACACCGGAATCAGTTCGGAGCAACGAGAACGCTATCTGAATATGATTTCACTGGCGCGCAAGGAATACGACGAACTCGCAAAGATCGAAGTGCAGCGCGCATTCGTTTATTCGTTTGAAGAGATGGCGCGCACGATGTGCAACAACTACCTCGATAACGTCGAGGCGTTTTGCAACAAGGAACGCATAAAGGATCCAATTACGGAGGAAGAAATGGATCCTGACGAACAACTGATGCGTTCGATCGAGGAACAGATCGGTATCTCTGAGAATGCGAAGAACACATTCCGGCAGGAGATACTGATCCGCATCTCGTCGTACGCACGTAAAGGGAAAGCGTTCGAATACAGCAGCCACGAACGTCTCAAAGAAGCTATCGAAAAGAAGATCTTTGCTGATTTGAAAGACGTAGTGAAGATCACAACGTCAGCGAAGACGCCGGATCCGGATCAGCTGCGGCGGATCAATGAGGTGGTTGATCGGCTCGTGAGGGATCACGGTTATTGTCCTGTTTGTGCGAACGAGTTGTTGACTTACGTAGGCACGTTGTTGTCGAGATGACGCGAAGGAAAGGAAGAAGGATGAGAGATGAAGGATGAAGACTGACACGGAGACCGGGCGACGCGGAGACACGGTGACTCTCCGTGTCGCCGCGTCTCCCAGTCCCCGTGTCGGGTTTCATCCCATCCTTCATCCTTTACGAAGCGCCCGCGCTCCCCGGAGTGCGGGCGTTATAATAAGCGCGGATGAAAAAGCGATACTGGATCGCCGGTGGTGCAACGGCCGCGGCAGGTTTGGCAGTCGCCGTTAAACTTTTAACTCGACCTCGCGATGTCGATTGGAACAAGAATCGTGCGAGCATCTTTCATTCGGAACATTCTCGTTTCGTTGAGGTCGCAGGTGTCAGCGTGCACTACCAGGAAGCTGGCGATGTAACGAATCCGCCGCTCCTGTTGCTGCACGGCTTTGCATCTTCGACTCTGGTGTGGAGTAGGGTCTTTCTCAAATTGGCGAACGCGGGCTTTCACGTCATCGTGCCGGACCTGCTGGGATATGGGTACACAGGCAAACCGCGGAACGGCGAGTACACGATTAAGGGTCAGGCGAAAATGATCGTCGGTCTGCTCGATGCATTACGAATCGATCGAGCGACGATCGTCGGCAGTTCGTACGGCGGCGCGGTCGCTGCGACCTGTGCGCTCGATTATCCAGAAAGTGTTGCGCGCTTGGTGTTGGTGGCTCCTGTCAACAACAACCGGCCGTTGCGGTTCAAACTCATGCGCGTGTTTGGATCGCGTGTAGTTGGCGACGTGATATCGCCTTTATTGATTGGTTCGCGCCGTTTGCTACGTAGACGAATGAAGCGGGTCTACGATCGTCACAAGTGGGTGTTGGACGAAGATCGCGTTCAAGCCAGGCACCTGCCGTTGCGGGCTTCGTCGACTCAACGGGCGATTCTTCGCACGGTGCGTCTGTGGGATGCAGATCGCATTTCTCGCGACGCGCATCTAATACGTCAGCCGACGTTGTTGCTCTGGGGTGATAACGATCCGGAAATCCCGCTGGCTGACGGTGAGCGATTGCATGAGGAGATACCGGGTTCACGATTCGTTATTTTTAATAACTGTGGTCACTTGCCACATGAAGAATATGCGGACTCGTTTGTGGAAATCGTGAAAGGTTTTTGTGCAGGCTAACCCAGTTATGTCTCGATCCGAGCAACGGACCACGGACTACTGACAACGGACCGCGGACGGATTTAGTGTTATGTCAATACAACGGAATGATTGGTCACTTCAACGCAAGGGCATCATCGATCAGGAGCGCCACAAGGATCGTGTAAAGGAAGCGATCCGCAAGAACCTCGGATCAATCGTCTCCAACGAAGCAATCATCCTCTCTGACGGTAAGCGCACCGTCAAAGTCCCCATCAAAGCTCTCGACGAATACAAGTTTCGCTTCAATCACCAGAAGGCAAAGCACGTCGGCCAGGGCGATGGCAAAACTCGGGTCGGCGATGTGATTGGACGTGAGACGCGTCCAGGCTCGGGCACTGGTTCGGGACAAGCCGGCCAGGACCCAGGCACGGATTACTACGAAGCTGAGATCAACATCGACGAGATTGCCGCGCTCATCTTCGAAGATCTTCAACTTCCATATCTTCAAGAGAAGGCGAAGAAAGCGGTGCAATCACGCAAGACGCAGTTCAACGAGATTCGCCGCACGGGCGTGATTGCCAATCTCGACAAGCGTCGCATGATTCTCGAGAACATTCGTCGCAATGCTCGTGAAGGTAATCCTCGATTTGGCGATATTAAGAAGGAAGACCTGCGATTCAAGACGTGGGAAGAAGTGATGCGTTACGAATCGAATGCCGTAGTTATCGCCATGATCGACGTTTCAGGTTCGATGGGCGAGTTTAAGAAGTACGTCGCGCGTAGCTTTTACTTCTGGATGGTCCGCTTTCTGCGCACGAAGTATGACAACGTCGATATTGTTTTCATTTCACATCACACGGAAGCCAAAGAGGTGTCGGAGGAGCAGTTTTTTACGCAGGGAGAATCGGGCGGCACCGTTGTTTCCTCTGCTTATCAACTCGCGCTTGATGTTATCAGGCAGCGCTATCGACCAAGTGATTGGAACATCTATCCATTTCATTTTTCGGACGGTGACAACTACTACTCGGATAACGAAGAAGCAGTGAAGTTGGCCGATGAATTGATCACGACCTGCAACCTTTTCGGCTACGGCGAGATTGGCGAAGAAGGATCGTCGAGTTACAGGCGTTCATCAGGCGCGCTGCTTTCTATCTTCAATGATCGCCTGCAGAACAAGGATCACTTTGTAGGCGTGCGCATCGACGACAAGGAAGACGTCTATCCTGCATTGAAGCAGTTTTTTGGGAAGCGTGGGGTGGAGACGCCAGCGTAAGAACGGACCGTGCCTTACTGGGAGCGCGGACGTCCTCGTCCGCAACCGCGTCGTCAGACGCGCAGATCGTTCGCGCTTCGCGCTCATTTGCGGACGAGGACGTCCGCGCTCCCAGGAAAGAGTTATGGAAGACCGCGAGATAAAAGAACTCGAAACCGCTGTTGAGCAAATCTGGGAAGTTGCTCAACGTTTCGGTCTTGATCCGTACCCAACGAACTTCGAAATCGTTCCCGCGCCGGTGATGTATGAAGTCGGCTCCTACGCGCTGCCCGGTCGGTATTCGCACTGGACGTTCGGCAAGGCTTATCACCGCATGAAAACCATGTACGACTTCGGTCTGTCGAAGATCTACGAAGTTGTCATCAACACAAACCCTTCCTACGGATTCCTGCTCGAAACCAACAGTCCGGTTCAAAACAAGATGGTGATTGCGCACGTGCTCGGGCACGTCGATTTCTTCAAGAACAACAGTTATTTCTCAAAAACAAACCGGCGAATGGTTGAAAGTGTTTCGACGCATGCGCAACGAATGATGGACTATGAGTTTAAGCACGGGAGGAAGACGGTCGAGCGTTTCCTCGATGCAGTGTTAGCTATCGAAGAGCATATCGATCCCTACTTCTTTATCAAACGTGAAATCACGCCCGCTGAAGAGCGTCGACGACACGAGCTGCGACCCAAGGAGGGTCGTTACGACGATCTCTGGCTGCTCGACAAAACGCAGAACCCGGGCGTGGCAAAAGAAGAGACCGATCAACGCGACGACGAAACACCACGTGAACGACGGCCGGAAAAAGATTTGTTGTTCTACATCATGAAGCATTCACCGATCCTTGCTGCGTGGCAAAGAGACGTGATCGCGATGATTCATGAAGAGATGGAATACTTCGTTCCCCAGATGCAGACGAAGATCATGAACGAAGGCTGGGCCAGCGTTTGGCACGCTCGAATCATGCGTGAGTTGGATCTAGCGGACAGCGAGCACATCGAATTTGCCAATCTTCATTCGGGAGTCGTTTCGCCGCAAAAGGGCCAGCTCAATCCATACTATCTGGGCTACAAGATCTTTGAAGATATCGAGCGACGCTGGAACGAACCTTCGAAAGAGGAGAGCGAGAAGTTTGGCC
The DNA here is from genome assembly GCA_035491875.1 of Pyrinomonadaceae bacterium. Taxonomy (GTDB): domain Bacteria; phylum Acidobacteriota; class Blastocatellia; order Pyrinomonadales; family Pyrinomonadaceae; genus PSRF01. Next base: position 6,740 of record DATJKB010000259.1, read on the forward strand.
GTCCAGGAAATCAGGGCCATGAAAAGATGTTCGAAGTGCGTGAGTTGGAAAACGATGTGTCGTTTCTGCGTAACTACCTGACGGAAGACCTCTGTGAGGAGCTGGATCTCTTCGTGTTCGAACTGATCGAAGAAGAGGAGTGGACGATCACTGAAAAGCGCTGGGAGAGGGTACGCGATCAGCTCGTCGCGAACATGACGAATTTCGGTTTCCCGTATTTGCAGATTGAGGACGGCGACTACAACGGCAACCGCGAACTGTATCTCAAACACCGCTACGAGGGGACTGAATTAGATCTACGTTACGGCCGCAAGGCACTGGAACACGTGCACACCCTTTGGGGCCGGCCCGTGCACCTGGAAACTGTGATTGATGAAGAGACGACGGTGCTTCACTACAACGGAGAGCAACATCAAGAGGACTAATCATTGGTGATTTATCGTTTGACATTTCACATATGTCATTTTGAAAAGCAACCGCAGAGTGGCATCTCAAGATGGAGTGGTGCAGTCGGGAAGGGGGCAAGCGGCAGACACACTCAAATTGCGCATGGAACAACCAGCGCGCCCCCGCTTCTTCTATTTGTATTTGCCACGATGTTGACGATCGCCTGAATTGAGCGGGGGCGCGCTCGTTGTCGCTTTTGCACCTTGAATCTAAGACTGTTTTTTAGGTGCCGCCTACCTCTAACTGAGTTCCAATCCCTAGCGCCAATCCCTCGCCGCCCCAACCCATCACATATTTAGCGCTTTGCCGACATTCGGATCGCGCCGCACACGCCAGATCTTTGAATCGAGGTAGTAATGGATGAAGGCGTAGCCCCAGAGAAATGAAATCGCCAACTGCGTTGCGAACGAGATGTCATTGAGACTGGCAGCGCCATTTTTATAGCTGAGGTATCCAAGAAACTGCCGCGGTCCTTGATAAATCAGGCCAAACAGAATGCCAAACCCGATGTAGAAGAGTAGCCGGCGACTTATTACTTCTGCTGCACCGTATTTTGATCGGGATCTTTCTATGTCGCCGGCAGCTTTGTATTTCTTATTGTGAAACCAGATCAGCCGGTGATACTGAAAGTTATGATAGATCGTCAGAATCGCGACGATGGCAATTGGCTTATGAGGCATTGGTGTCAGCAAGACGATCCAATGCATCGGAATCGCAGCGGCCAGCAGCATATACTTAGGCACATTCAAGGCCTCGCCAACCACTGCGCGCTGAATTTGGCGCGCCAACCAGATAACAGCTAACGCAATCGTGCCAACCAGCAACAGCAACGCAACGCTATTCACGCCACCGCGGAGCGCAGCAGGCACACGCGCCATCGCTTCCGGATCCTGCGCAATGAAAGCAACAAATGGATAGTTGAAGGCAAAGAGAAGCAGTAGCCGATCCAGCGCGTTATCGATGCGCGCGAGGTCGTTGTTCTTTTTCTTGTACAGCACCATGAAGCCATAGTGCTGCTTGACCAGGTGGTAGTAAGCCCAGAGTGCCGCGACGAAAAAGAACAGAAAACCAGCGCCGACAAACACCATCAATGGACCGACGGCAAAGAACAATAGCGATCCCCAGAGAAGACGCCCACGTGACTGGCGCTCAGTTCGATCAAAGTATGTTCGTGAGAAAGTTCCAAAGACGTGCGGTGCATCAATGAAGATGGCCCACAGCGCAGCCATTGGAACCAGGGGGAGAATGCCGCTGACGTAAAGAACTAACAGCGCGTAGCTTGTTAAGACCGAACCGATAAACCAGACGAGATCGTCGCGACCACTGATAATCCAGCGAAGTGATATCGCTTTAGTCTGTGGTTTAGCAATCGTTTCAGCACGGACAGCCATGGAAGTAAGCTCGAGGCGCGAATAAATGTATCCGAAGGTAGACCAAAGACAAAACGTCTGATGAGGTCAGGAAGCAAGAGGTAGTCACTCAAGTTTGTGTGGGTGCGGTCAGGAAGGGGGCAAGCGGCAGATTAACTCAACTTGCGAATCGGGCAACCAGCGCGCCCCCGCTCAATTCGCGTAATCGCCAATATCGTGGAGACAAAAGAGGCGGGGGCGCGCTGGTTATCGCCACAGGAAGTTGAGTGGATGTACCGCTTGCCCCCTTCCTAACTGCACCATCGAACCTTGAGCTTAACTTCGCTTGGACCTTTCCTAACTGCGCCACTCGAACTTGAGTGACTACCGCTGCCCCCTTCCGACTGCGCCACTCGAACTTGAGTGATTACCGCTTGCCCCTTCCTATCTGCACCACTCCATCTTGAGCTATCCTGAGGGCCAACTTGAGCTATCAACGCCCGAATGAAGATCACGGAAGAAGAATGACCTAATGGCAAAACATCTCTTTCAAGCGCATCCATGGCACGGCGTGTCTGCCGGTGACGAAAGCCCGGGTATCGTCAACGCGTACATAGAGATCGTGCCGACTGACGCTGTTAAGTATGAACTCGATAAATCGTCGGGCCACCTACGCGTCGATCGACCGCAACGCTTTTCCTCAATGTGCCCGACGCTCTATGGTTTCATTCCGCAAACCTTCTGCGGGCAACTTGTGGGCGAGCTTTGCGCTGAACGAACAGGCCGCTCAAACATCTATGGTGACAAAGATCCGATGGACATCTGCGTGCTCACGGAGAAGGCGTTTGCGCACGGCAGCTTCTTCCTGCGCGCGAAGCCGATTGGCGGTTTGCGCATGATTGATGCCGCACAGGCCGACGACAAGATCATCGCTGTACTCGAGTCGGATCTGGCGTACGGCGCAATTGATGCGGTTGCTGATGTGCCGCGTGGACTCATCGATCGTTTGAAACACTACTTTCTCAGCTACAAACAACTGCCGGAAGATGCGCCGAAGAAAGTTGAGATTGTGGATGTCTACGATCGTGAAGAAGCGGTGGAGGTTATCAGACGGAGCGTTTTGGATTATGAAGGTGAGTTTGGTGGCTAGGGCAGGGAAAAGAAATCATTTGAGAAGTATCATTTGACATTGGAGATTTGAGATTTAGAAACCACGGCCGTTGAGACACCACCGACATGAAGTCGGTGGTGTCAAAGAAATCTCAAATCTGAACTGTCAAATGATAACTGACTAATGATTTCTCTACGTTCGCCTGACTAGCTCCTTAATCCCACATCGTGGACACAAAAGTCCGTGGTGTTCATCATCAAGCCACCTGGCGAGCGCGAGATTCGGCATCTTGCGCTCGCCATTGTTATTTGACTGTTGATGGTGCTGGCGTTCGGCATTCTCCGCGCTGCAATGTTTGCAGAGCCAGCCGTAGCCAAGGTTAAAGAAGTGAGTGGTTTGATGCACCTTGAAGATACCAGATCGCAAATCTCAGATCTCAAAACGACGCAACTACCGTCTTGAATCGGGCGATTCCATTAAGCGCACCGCCACTGACATGTTTCTTCCGGCGCGCCAGATTCGAACGTTCACGCTGTCGCCGACACGATGTTTATCCAACACTCTGAATAAGTCGTCAGTGTTGCGGATCTGATCATTGTCGATACCGACGATGATATCGCCGAGTGCGACGTCGCCATCATCAGTAGGCTGTAATCCACGCAAACCAGCGGCTGCGGCCGCACCGTTTCGCGCGACCTGCACGATCAAAACGCCTTCGGTCACCGGCAGTTCAACCTGATTGCGGAATGTGCTCACATCGCGTGTGCTGATTCCCAATTTCGGTCGTCGGACTTTTCCATTTTGCAGGATTTGCGGCACAACTCGTTTTGCGATGCTCACCGGAATAGCGAATCCCACTCCGGCTGAGGTGCCTGACCGCGAGAGTATCTGAGAGTTGATTCCGATCATGCGGCCATGCGAATCGAGCAATGGACCACCGGAGTTGCCAGGATTGATGGAAGCATCTGTTTGAATCGCCCCTTCGATCAAGCGATCATTCTGAGCACGAATCGGACGCTGTAAGCCGCTGATAACGCCAGTCGTCAAAGTTCGATCTAGACCAAACGGGTTTCCAATCGCCAAAACCTTCTGTCCTACAACCAGCTTGTCAGAGTCTCCGAGCGGTACGACGGTCAATGGACCAGCCGGTTTCTCAATCAAGCGAATCACAGCAAGGTCTGTATCCGGATCGCCACCGACAACAGTAGCGGCATAGTCTTTCTGTCCACCCAAACTGACAGAAAGTTTCTGTGCGCCTTCAATCACGTGATAGTTG
>DATJKB010000260.1:0-3188 GCA_035491875.1 Pyrinomonadaceae bacterium
CGCGTGGCGCTGGTCCGTCTCGAACAGTTTTATCCATTCCCACGCACGGCTCTTCAGGATCTGTTTAAGAAGTATCCGAATGCAGGCCAACTTGTTTGGGCTCAGGAAGAGCCACAGAACATGGGTGGCTGGACATTCATGGAAGAACGGTTGACGAATCTTCTGTCCGCTTGCGAGCGTCCGCGATACATCGGTCGTGCGCCGTCAGCTAGTCCTGCAACGGGTTCCTATCACATTCATCAGACAGAACAGACAGAGATACTGACTCAAGCGCTGTCGCTTGATTGACCGCAAATGATGTTTAGTTCTCGTCGCTCCGTAGGAGCGGCATGTTTATAGATTTGGCTGCCCTCCAGTAGAGCGCTCCGATAGGAGCGCCATGTTTCCTCTTCGACCACATTTCGCTCCTAACGGAGCGACTCGACGACACACACACCGCCATAAACATGCTGCTCCTCCGGAGCCGGCCCTTTGCATTACAAAGTACTTGACACGGCTCCTTACCTGAGAGTAACATGCGACCCATGGACGCTATGAGGCTTGTATCAAAGCCAGAACCAGACCAACCGCCTGCTCTGCACGAACGGGCGATGGACAATCTCCGCTACATCCGCGAAACGATGGAACGCTCCACCGCCTTCACCGGCGTTCCCGGTTGGGGTGAAGTCGCGATCGGTGGTACTGCGTTAGTAGCTACTGTGGTCGCTGCAACCCAATCGACATTTGCGGGCTGGCTGGCTGTTTGGATCGCTGAGGGTTTGATATCACTGCTGATCGTCGGCTGGTCAATGGACCGAAAGGCTCGCGCGGTGAACATGCCGCTGATGTCCGGACCCGGTCGAAAGGCCATCTTTAGTTTGTCGCCACCGCTGATTGCAGGTGCAGTGTTGACGATGGTTTTGATCCGCGCGCGATTCACAAGTGCGATTCCTGGCGCGTGGTTGCTTCTTTATGGAACCGGTGTTGTGACCGGAGGCATGTTTTCAGTGCCCGCCGTCCCGCTAATGGGCTTGTGCTTCATGTTTCTCGGAGCCGCAGCGCTTTTTGTTCCGCCTGCATTTTCCGACTGGTTCATGGGCGCAGGGTTCGGCGGCCTTCATTTAATTTTCGGAATCATCATTGCGAGGAAATACGGTGGGTAGACAATCAACAGCAAAACAGCAAACCGCTCGACGTCACGCTAAGGCTACAACCGGCCCGCAAGGAATTCCGGATAGTACGAAGAGTGCTGCGTCAAATCTCGATCGTCTAATTCATGAACGACTGCGTTTGGGAATCATCAGCGCACTCGCTGCGAACGAGTCGCTGACGTTCAGTGATCTAAAGAGTCTCATGAACACGACTGACGGGAATCTCAGTGTGCATGCGCGCAAACTCGAAGATGCCGGTTACATCGCGGTCACCAAGTATTTCGAAGGGCGGCTGCCAAAAACAGAATATAAATTGACGGCCGCAGGTCGTCGCGCGCTGGAAAACTATCTCAGTCATATGGAGACCTTGATCCAACAAATGCGCACCTGACTCCACCCACGCCCCTTTTTTTGTCCGGCGACTTTGTAATGCAAAGAACTTTTGACTAATGACCATGTTTACGAACGTGAATTTATCAGCACCGGTTGGCGCTCTCTTTTTGATCGCAACTGCGCTCGCGCTTGTGCTGGTTGGCGTTGTGCTTCTTTACGCTCTTATCAGAAAGAAAACGCTTCTAGTCAGACTTGGATTCCTCACCCTCGCTACGGTTGCCGGGGTTTATGTTGGCCTGATGTTGATCTTCTCGTGGTCCAGCAGCGATCGAGTGCTACTGCGTGGACAGGAGAAGTACTTCTGCGAGATCGATTGTCATCTTGCGTATTCAGTAGTCGACGTCAGGCAGACAAAGAGCCTCGGCAATCCCGCGAAGCCTTTGAATGCTGCTGGAATGTTCTACCTGATCATAGTTCGCACCCGTTTTGATGAAACTACGATCAGCTCCCGTCGTGGCAATGGGCCTTTAAGCCCTAACAGCCGCTTGGTTGCGATCGTCGATAGCACAGGGTCGCGTTTTGAACCCTCGCAAGCTGCCCAGGCTTTAGTAGAACCGAGCTCACCTGAGGGGACGCCGATGGATTCACCGTTGCGGCCCGGTGAGTCATATATCAGCACTCTTGTTTTTGATTTGCCTCCAACTGTTCAAGCCCCCGTTCTCCTGATTAACGAAGGCGATTGGATTACCCGCTTCGTGATCGGAAATGAAAACAGCGTGGCCCACAAGAAGACAGTTTTTCAAATCTGAAACTCAAAGGTATATGGAAACCTACGACACGATAATCGTCGGTGCCGGCCTCGCCGGATTGCAATGCGCCCATTTGCTCGCGCGCCGCGGCATCTCCGTCCTTTTAATCGATCGCAAACGATCACTCGAACAAGCTATTCATACAACCGGGATCTTTGTTCGAAAAACTCTCGAAGACTTCGACCTGCCAAATCACTGTCTTGGTCCAGTTGTCCGAAACGTAACTCTTTATTCGCCGTCGCTACGTTCGGTGGAGTTTGTAAGTGATCACGATGAGTTTCGGATCGGCCGGATGGGCAAGCTGTACCAGCACTATCTAAACGAAGGACTACAACACGGCGTGAAGTGGATGCCAGGAACTTCCTATTTGGATCATTCACGCGAAAATGGAGGGCTCATTGTGCGGCTTGAGATTCCATCCGGAGAGCGAACCGTGCGAGCGCGCTACCTTATTGCGGCTGATGGTGCTCAATCTCGTGTGGGATCAAATCTCGGTCTCGAGTCGAATCGCGAATGGATTATTGGAGTTGAAAAAGTCTTCACCGCCGCGCGTATTGAAGGGCCACCCAGCCTCCTTTGCTTTTTGGATCCCGAGTTGGCACCGGGTTACATCGGTTGGGTTGCTCATGATGGTGAAGAGACACATGTTGGCGTCGCAGGTTATAGGGCGCGTTTCAACCCGCTCGCATCACTTAATAGATTCCGGACGAAGGTTTCACGTATCGTCGATTTAAGCCGGGCCGAGGAGGTGGCTCAGCGCGGCGGCCGGATTCCGATTGGCGGCATACTGCGGCGCATCGTGAACGATGAAGGTTTGTTGATAGGAGACGCTGCGGGAGCCGTTTCTCCGTTGACAGCTGGTGGTCTGGATCCGTGCATGCGACTTTCGGCGTTCGCCGCGGATGTAGTCACAGAG
>DATJKB010000261.1:0-7372 GCA_035491875.1 Pyrinomonadaceae bacterium
GTATCGGAATCAAGTATGCGGTAGTGCGAGCAGATCCAACTCAAGATCCGTATCTGGAATCGTTGCTGACGAGAGTCGATAGAAAGTTTGTCATCAGCGGGATTGGTGAACGACCTGCCGTGGCTCAGTTGCGTGATTGGAATTTGCCGGGATTCACAACAGGCTCCGGCTGTATCGCGCCACATCTTAGTCAAACGCTTTTCGAGACTTGTGTGCGCGGAGACTTTGAATCGACCGAAAACCTTCGTGCGAAGTTTCTTCCGCTTGAGGATTTGCGGGATGCGTGGGGACCGGCGCGAGTGCTGCACCACGGCACGGAGTTGGCTGGCATTGCGCGGACAGGAGCAATACCGCCCTATGTGTCGGCTTTGTCTGACGGTCAGCTTGCAGAACTCGAACCCGTGGTGAGGGAGCTCGTGAATAGTGAATACTGACGACCGTGAACCCAACTGAACTCAGAGCAAAAATCTCCCAAGGCGTGATTGCTTTTCCCATCACTCCTTTCAAGCAAGATCTTTCTCTCGATCTGTCAGGGCTTCATCACAATCTCACGAAACTCCTCGAGCATCCGATTTCAGCTGTCGTTGCGGCTGGTGGTACAGGAGAAATGTATTCGCTGATTCCCGCTGAACACACTCGAGTCATCGAGCTCACGGCGCACGCTGTTGACGGTCGTGTACCGGTGATTGCAGGCGTAGGTTTCAACGCACGACTCGGAAGCGAAATGGCGCAGGCTGCTGAGAGGGTGGGAGCCACTGCCATTCTTGCGTTCCCGCCTTATTACCCGAACGCCGACGAGAACGGCCTCTTCAATTACTACCGCGGTCTTGGATCCGCAACCAGTCTTCCGCTGATCGTCTACAGTCGTGATTGGGCTGCGTTTAGCCCCGAGGCAGTTGAGCGCCTAACAGGAATTGAAACGCTGATTGCCTGGAAAGATGGCCAGGGAGACATTCGTCGCTTACAAGCGATTATGAACCGTATCGGTGATCGGCTGCAGTGGATTGGAGGCGCAGGCGACGACATGATCGCTGCTTATTACTCGACAGGGATTCGTAGCTTCACGTCGAGCATCGCGACGGTAGCTCCGCGTCTTTCGCTCAAGCTTCATGAATTAGGCTCCGCTGGAAGAGGCGAAGAATTGGCGGCTCTGTTGCAACGAGCAGTCATTCCGCTTTACGGGATCAGATCCAGACGAAAAGGTTACGAGGTATCCACGATGAAAGCGATGATGGACATGGTGGGCCTATTCGGCGGTCCTGTTCGTCCACCACTCGTTGATGTGACGGTTGAAGAGAAGCAAGAACTAAAGGTGATTTTGAACGAGTGGGAAGAATTCTTGTGACTGGGAGCGTACACGTCCCCGCGTGCAAATGAACGCCGACAGGCGTGAACAAATGATGCACAACGATCGAACAACAGTTCGCGCTTCGCGCTCAGTTGCACGCGAGACGCGTGCGATCCCAGTTCGTTGGGGATTGATTGGCTGTGGCGACATAGCTCGGAAGAGAGTTGCGGCTGCGTTATCAGAGTCGCCGCACTCTGAACTTATCGCAATAAGTCGAGCAAACCGAGACCTATTGGATGAATTTGGTGACGCGTTTAGAGTACCAAACCGATTCGCGGATTGGCGTGAACTTGTGGCTCGCAACGACGTCGATGCGGTGTACATCGCCACACCCGTGAATCTCCATGCGGCACAAACAGTAGCTGCAGCTGAGTCGGGCAAGCATGTCTTGTGCGAAAAACCGATGGCGCTGAATGTCGCAGAATGTGATCGAATGCTAGCGGCGGCAAACGCAAGCGGAGTCAAACTTGGGATTGCCTACTATCGACAGTTCTATCCGGTCGTCAAACGAATGAAGGAATTGATCGACTCCGGAGAGATTGGCAAGCCGATTATCGCTCAGGTAAATGCATTTGAGTGGTTCAACCCTGGTCCATCAAATCCACGAGCATGGCTACTGGATCCTGAGATTTCCGGTGGTGGACCAATGTTCGACTTTGGTTGTCATCGCATTCAGCTGCTGCTGCACTTGCTCGGTCGTATCAAAGCCGTGAGCGCCGTACGGTCAACAGTCCTGTTTCAGCGCGAAGTTGAAGATACGGCGAGTGCTTCCTTTGAATTTACATCCGGGCCGATTGCAAATGTAACTGTCTCGCACGCTGTCATGAGCCCTGGAGATTCTGTAACGATTTGGTGTTCAGAGGGCTCGATCGCTACCGAGGTGCTTAACGAAGGCAGGCTACTTGTTAGGACCAGAGATAAGGAGCGATTTGAGATACATGAACCAGCGCGAAACATTCATCAACCACTGATCCAGGATTTTGTTCGGGCCGTAATCGATGAGCGTCAACCGCTAGTCACAGGCGAGATTGGGAAAGCTGTCGCTGAAGTGGAGGAGGAGATCTACAGGCATGGTTGCTGAGAGACTTCCTCGCCATGAAATTGCCGATGACGAGTTAGCAGCGAGCCGCTCGTTGAGTGAGTCGTCACAACGATTCTGGCTTCTGCTGCTGCTTTTTGTCGCTATGCTGATCAGCTATGCACATCGCAGCGCATTGAGTGTAGCGGTGGGTGCCAGATCGTCGTCGATGAGTGCCGACCTTCAGCTTTCCGAAGCCGGCATCGGTCTACTGCTGTCGGGTTTCTTCTGGATTTATGCTTTTATGCAGTTGCCGGCCGGCTGGTTATCCGATCGATTTGGTGTGAAGCGCGCCTATTCGTTTGGCTTCCTCTTCTGGTCGCTAACGTCCGCGCTAACTGGTTTTGTAAACAGCTTCGCCACACTGCTGGGAGTCCGCATCGCGCTAGGCGCAGGTCAGGCGATTTCGTTTCCTGCTTCGTCGCGCGCCGTGGCGAATTGGTTTCCGCAGCGAGAACGCGGCACTGTCACTGGCGTTTACTTAACAGGTGTTCGACTCGGAACTGCGCTCATCAGTTTAGTCGGTACACTTTTTCTCGCCCGCTACAGCTGGAAACTCTTCTTTATCGTTATCAGCCTTCTTCCTTTGATTTGGCTGCTTCCCTGGTGGATGTTTTTGAATCGATGGGAAACAAGTGCGGTCTCGAGAACCAAGGACGACAGTAAACAGATCTCATTCTGGAACAGCCTCGCATTGCTGAAGCAGCGTAGCGTGTTTGGGATCTTCCTTGGCTACTTCGCGTACGACTACGCATGGGTTGTCTTCATCACCTGGTTGCCGCGTTATCTGACGAAGGAACGCGGCTTCACTGACAATGAGATGGCTATCTACAGTGCCGCGCCATTTCTTATCATGTCAGCAATCATCATTGCCTCCGGGTTACTAAGCGACTGGTTGGTAAGAAACGGCCGCGAAGAACGGCTTGTGAGGAAGATACTTATCATTGTCGGGCTTGGCGTCGGCTGTTTGATCGTTCCCGCAGGAATCGTAGCCGACAAGATGACTGCCGTGGGGCTGTTGACGATCTCTTTGTGTGGACTCGGAATCTGCTCTCCAAACACGTGGACACTCACTCAAGCAGTTTGTCACAAGAAGATCGTCGGGTCGGTCTCGGGAATTCAGAACTTTGGTGGAAACATTGGGGGAATCCTTGCGCCGGCGCTCACGGGCTTCATTGTTCATGCCACCAACTCTTTTGCATTAGCGCTGGCGTTGGTCGGAGTTGTGTTAGTGATGGGGATGCTCGCCTATTGGTTTTTGATTTATGAGCGCGTAGGAATAGGTGAAGAAACATAGGACCTATAGGACGGAATGAAATGAAGAAGAACCCGGATCAGTTGCGCAGTCAACGATGGTTTGGCACCAACGATCTGCGTTCGTTTGGTCATCGCTCACGCACGAAACAGATGGGGTACGCGCTTGAAGATTTTCAAGGCAAACCCGTTATTGCCGTCGTCAACACCTGGAGCGATCTGACAACTTGTCACAGTCACTTCCGTACGCGCGCTGAAGAAGTGAAAAGAGGCGTCTGGCAAGCGGGAGGTTTCCCAGTCGAGTTACCGGCGATGCCGGTTAACGAAACCTTTATGAAGCCGAGCCCGATGATGTTTCGCAATTTTCTGGCGATGGAAACGGAGGAACTGCTCCGTAGCCAGCCGATCGATGGGGTCGTATTAATGGGTGGCTGCGACAAAACCACCCCCGGTCTATTGATGGGTGCGATCAGCATGAACCTGCCCGCAATCTATTTACCGGCTGGACCGATGCTGCGTGGCAATTGGAACGGTCAGGTGCTCGGCAGTGGTACCGACATGTGGAAGTACTGGGCCGAGAAATGTGCAGGAAATATAACTGACTGCGAGTGGTCGGAAATGGAAGACGGCATCGCTCGCAGTCCGGGTCATTGCATGACGATGGGCACCGCTTCAACCATGACGGCCATCGCCGAGACGCTCGGTTTGACTCTGCCGGGAGCTTCGTCAATTCCCGCTGTGGACGCGAACCACTCAAGAATGGCGACGAAATGTGGGCGACGTATCGTCGAAATGGTTTGGCAAGATCTAAAGCCACGCGACATTCTTACGGAAGCTGCATTTGAAAACGCAATTACCGCCGACATGGCGATTGGCGGATCGACGAATGCGATCATTCACCTGGTGGCCCTCGCGGGACGATCAGGTATCAAACTCGATCTCAAACGCTTCGACGATATATCCGCACGTACGCCGATGATCGCGAACCTCCGGCCCTCGGGCGAGTTTCTCATGGAGGACTTCTACTACGCTGGCGGACTGCGCGCCTTGTTGAAAGAGATTTCTGAACTGCTGGATCTCAGTTGTCCCACTGTTAGCGGTGAGACTATTGGAGACGCGATTAATTCGGCGCATGTTTCGAATGCTCAGGTGATTCGATCTATTCACCATCCCGTTTCATCTTCGGGGGGAACCGCGATTCTCTACGGTAACCTTGCGCCGAATGGTGCGGTCATCAAGCCGACAGCCGCGGACCCACGCTTGCTGAAACATCGTGGACGCGCAGTCGTCTTCTCTGACTACAACGATCTTGTTAAGCGTATCGATGCTGAATCACTCGATGTGGATTCGGGATCTGTCCTTGTTTTGCAGAACGCTGGTCCTCTCGGTGGCCCAGGAATGCCCGAATGGGGAATGCTTCCCATACCAAAGAAACTGTTGCGTGAAGGCGTGCGTGACATGGTGAGGATTTCCGACGCGCGTATGAGTGGGACATCGTACGGTGCGTGCGTGCTTCACGTTTCGCCTGAAGCTTTCGTTGGTGGTCCGCTCGCGCTGGTGAGGTCAGGTGATTGGATTGAATTGGACGTTGCCGCTCGAAAACTGAATCTCGTGGTTGACGACGAAGAGCTGGCGCGACGTCGTAATGCATGGCAGCCGCAAGCGCCGAAGTATGAACGCGGATTTGGCGCGCTTTATTCAGCACATGTACTGCAGGCTGATCAAGGCTGCGACTTTGACTTTCTTTTGGCCGGACGTGAGACACCTGAGCCGGAGATACATTGAGGCTATCATTAGTGGCAAACAGTCAGTACCGAAACGCGGTAGCGTCGGGTCAAGGTCCATGGCGACGCCCGCTAATCGTAAGGCGGACCCGACGCTACCGCGTTTCGGTACTGACTGTTTCCCAATGAGATCAAGATTATAAGGAGCGAATTAAGTGAGAAGAGTATCGGTGGCCCTCTTTTTGATACTGATTCTTTCTTCCGTCAGCGTTTCCGCCAGGAGTCTCGAGATCTACTTCATTGACGTTGAAGGCGGAGCCGCAACGCTTATCGTTACTCCTTTGGGTGAGTCGATACTCGTAGATTCGGGTTTCCCAGGTGATCGTGACGCCGGCCGGATAGCTCGAGTCGCGCGAGACGAAGCTCATCTAACTCAGATCGACCACTACATCACCACGCACTGGCATCGAGATCACGTCGGCGGCATCGCCAAACTTGTAGAACTGATTCCGGTCAAACGCTTTTATGATCATGGATTGCCGGCAGCACCGGCTCCCGACATCCTGCCGGATCTGATCGAGGCATACAAGAAGACGACGCACGGTCAAACTAGAACACTGAACGCTGGCGAAGAAATTAAATTGCGCAACGCTCGCCCAATTCCTCTTATGCGGTTGCGAGTGTTAGCAGCCAATGGCGTAGTTGAAGGCGAGCCAACCGGTTCTCCACAGATCCGCACCTGCAGCCCTGATCAAAAACCAATGCCTGAAGACAAAACTGACAATGCCAACAGCATAGGCTTTCTTCTCAGCTTCGGACGCTTTCGGTTTTTTGATGGCGGAGATTTGACGTGGAATGTTGAAAACAAACTTGTGTGTCCTCGCAATCTCGTGGGTGCCGTCGACGTTTATCAAGTCGATCATCACGGCGCTGATACCAGCAACAATCCGTCGCTAGTGAGTGCTCTCAGTCCAGGAGTCGCAATCATCAACAATGGGGCACGAAAGGCAGGCGAAGTAAAAACCTTTGCCACGCTTAGAGCAACGCCGGGAATTGAAGGCATCTATCAACTGCACCGAAACGTGCTGACGAGCGCTAACGACAACGCACCATTTACCTACATCGCAAACGATGAGGAAAACTGTCGTGGCGAATTCATCAAGCTCTCAGTCGATGAATTCGCAAAGACTTTTACGGTGAACATCGACGCTAAACAGGTCAACCGGAAGTATCGAGTAGGAAGAGTCGGGCGCAGTTAGCGTCGACGTCTCATTCTCCCCAGGCTTCAGCCAGGGGTCATAGGCGAGTTCCATGATCGGAACCGTTTCAACGGTTTCCATGAGACCGAGGAACATTTGCCGACGCAGCTCGCGAAACCGTTGAAACGGTTTCCCTCCCTCTGCATCGCTCCAACTCCAGGCTGAAGCCTGGGGTGAATGAGAAGTTGTAAACAAAGTATTTCGATCCAACAATGAGAATTACAAACATCATTTTCACAACGGTGCTGGCAGCGGCAACTACCCTCAGTGGGAGTTTCTACGGACAAGGTCAACCCACACGGAAAAACATCTACTACTCCGGATGGATCGACCTGAACAAGAATGGACGCATGGATGTTTATGAAGATCCGAAGATCGATGTTGAGCGAAGGATTACGGACCTGCTGTCGCAGATGACGCTTGAAGAAAAGACATGTCAAACCGCGACGCTCTACGGCTACAACCGAGTGCTAAAGGATGAGTTGCCCACTGCAGATTGGAAGAACCAGATTTGGAAAGATGGAATCGCTAACATCGACGAACACTTGAACGGTTGGAGTACCGGTTCAAAGAGTATCTACGCAAACGATATCGAGAAGCATGTATGGGCCATGAACGAAGTCCAACGCTTCTTTATCGAAGAAACTCGTTTAGGTATTCCGGTTGACTTCACCAACGAAGGATTGCGGGGTGTAGCCGCGCCCGTCGC
>DATJKB010000262.1:0-7046 GCA_035491875.1 Pyrinomonadaceae bacterium
GCGCTGCCTCAGGGCGCGGCTCGCACATTGGTGCTTACGATGGAGCAGCCGGCGCAGGGGGCAGAGTTACAGGAAGTGCTGAAGTGGAAGATTGAAAGAGGCTTCGGCGTGGAGTTGGATGAACTTTCGATCGCCAGGGAGCGACTACCAAAAGACGCGCAAGGCCGCGATCGTTACCTCACAATAGCTGTTAAGCGGACGGTATTGGGCGAATACGAACGAGTGTGTGAATCGCTCGGATGGCGGGCCGGATTGATCCTTCCCCGTCACATCGGCGAATCACAGTGGTTGATAAGAAACGGAGCCGTTGGCGACTCGCTTCTCCTCAGCCGCTCGGAGCATGGTTTCACGGCAGTAATCTTTCGGGGTAAGCAGCCTCTCATCGTCAGATCCGTTTCGTGTACGCCCGAGGAAGGCGAAGACGAACTCTACCGCCTGCTTCTTTTCTATCGAGATCGACAAACGGACGGTCAAGCCGAGGAGCCGAAACTCTCGCGGCTAATGGTGCTAGGCGAAGGCGTTCGCAAAGAACATGTGTGTGCGCTCGTGAACGAGACCATCGGCGGCGATTTGCGTTTGCTTGAGGCCGAAGATTTGGGGCTACTTCTCCCCACGCGCGAACTTAGTTTTGACGCAATTGCCGCCCCCGCCGGCCTCGCGACTCTGTCGTAACAGCCGGAGCGGTCGACAGAAATCAGTGGTCAGTTATAATTTGACAGTTATCAGTTGTCATTTAGGAAAGACTTCATCCACAGACAATTGAGAACTGATAACTGTCAAATGATAACTGACCACTGATTGCTTTTGGGCTGGCTACCGGTAAAATTATGTCCCCCCTGCGGGTGAAACAAATCCGCAAACCCGAACGTAACACCTTGGTATCATGAGCGTTGCATACCCAATCGCCCCGGTTTTTGCTTTTGATCTGGCCTCCGCTAACGATAGCGACCTGGTCGCGACCGCTATTAATGGTCAGGAAGGCAGTTTCGAGGAGTTAGTGCGGCGATACCAGCGTCCAATCTCGGCCTATGTGTACCGCATGGTTGGCAACTACGAATCGGCGCTGGATCTGACGCAGGAGATCTTCATCAAGGTCTATGCTTCTTTGCGCAGATATCGTTCGGAGTTCAAGTTCTCGACCTGGATTTACAAGATCGCGCACAACGCCGCAGTCGATCATTTGAGACGCAGCTCCACGCGGGAGCAGTCGTTGATCCATGGCAGCGAGGGTGATCAGTTTGAACTGCCAATCGAAAGTCGACGTTTGAGTCCGGAGCAGGAAAGTGAGCGCAAGGAACGGCGAATTGAAATCGAATCGGTTGTTCGTGCCTTA
The DNA here is from genome assembly GCA_035491875.1 of Pyrinomonadaceae bacterium. Lineage (GTDB taxonomy): Bacteria > Acidobacteriota > Blastocatellia > Pyrinomonadales > Pyrinomonadaceae > PSRF01. The sequence goes on from DATJKB010000262.1 coordinate 1,334, forward strand.
CCTGCAAACTACCGCGAATTGATCATTCTTCGACATTCGCAGGATCTGACTTATGAAGAGATCGTCGAAGTTACAGGGCTGCCGCTGGGAACAGTTAAGAACAGACTGTTCAGAGCGCGCGAGATGATGCGACAGCAATTCGTTATCCGAGGCATTACTGGTATCTGATGTCAGTCGAAGTCGTACAACAGATCAGCTGTGACGAGAATCTGATCGCAGCATATATCGACGGCGAGCTGGAAGCAGAACAGAGGCTCGGCGTGGATCGGCATCTGGACGACTGCGGTCATTGTCGCGAAGAGTTGCGTGCTCACCGGATGTTCGTTTGTGAACTCGATGCCGTGCTGACTCAATCAGAAGTCGCGGTGCCAACCGATTTCTCGCGCCGCGTGACAGCTCGCGCCACGAGCGACCTCAGAGGTATTCGTTCTGCTTCCGAAAACAAGAAAGCTTTGGCGTTTTGTGTGGTACTTGCGTTGGCTGCGCTCGCCTTGTTGAGCGATACCTCGCGCATTGCTGCTATTCGAACCACGCGCGGACTTATAAGAACTATTGTCGGCACAATCAGTGTGCTCTTGAGCGCGTTTTACGACATGGTCGCTAGCGTTACAGTTATCTCTAGAGTACTCAGCAGAAAAGTGATTGTTGAATCTAACTCGCTTGGTCTCCTGCTTGTTCTGTTCGCTCTCGCCATTCTTCTACTCTCCCGTATGATCGTGCGTTATCACCGTGCGGGCGCAACTGAGTAGAACTTGCTTGCATGACTGCTTCTTGTCCATATCCAATTCCCGCAACAGATCTGTGGTCGGTGAATTATCCCTTCAAGCGAATCGATTTCTCTAACCTCACGCGACTGTTTCTCGCTTTGCTGATGTTTTGCGGAGTTGTATACGGGCAGGCAGCAAGTGCTGAAGCGTCGAATGATCAAGTAGTTCTCGTTGAAGGCACGAGTGACAGCACAGTCTTTGGAATGGGGAAGACCATAAAGATCACCGGCACCGTTAAGCAGGGCGCCCTTGCATTCGGTGGCGATGTGATAGTTGAAGGAACGGTCGAGGGCGACGTCGCAACGATCGGTGGCTCGGTGATCCAGCTTGACGGCTCGCGAATCGGTGGCGACGTCATAGTGCTTGGTGGAAGTTACCGCCATGGAGAAAAACCGCCGCTTCGTACTGCGTCGAGTATGACCATGATGTATGCCGGTTATCAGCAGGAACTGCGTGACATCATGCGTAACCCGATCGGTCTGTTAAGCCCGCGCTGGACGCCCGGATACATCGGCACACGGATCCTGGTGGTCCTTTTCTGGTTTGTCATATGCCTCGGAGTAACGGCGGCAATGCCGGGAACAATCAGTCGCGGCGTAGCGAGATTGCAACTCACCAGCCTGCGCGTGGCGATTATTGGATTGGTCGGTGTGATCGTCCTTTGCGGAGGCGTGCCTCTTGCTCTTTGGCTCTTGCCGGAGACACTGAGCGTGCTGGTTGGTTTGTTGGCCCTGTTGCTATTGGTCGTGGCCGGGTTGTTTGGCCGAGTGATTCTCTACGCCGCGACCGGGCGCTGGTTACAGCGGAAGTATGTGCCGATTGGCCGGAATTCTGAGGCGGTAGCGCTCTTAATGGGAACAGTTTTTTGGGTGACTCTCACTTCACTTCCTTACGTTTGGCCGTTCATTGTATCGTTTATCTTAGTCATCAGCCTCGGCCTCGCGCTCACGGCGAGATATCGAGTTGGCTGGCAGCGAACTGTGATGCCTTCACCAATAAACACTCCTGCGAAGTAATTTGCTGCATCCAAGCGCGTGACGAAAGGCAAATTCGCCTTTTTCGTGCAACTTTGAGGGGTCTCAGGCGTTTATAACCGGGGATTCCTGACGTTATTTCCATAGTATCTGGCGCCGCCAGAACATTCCCTGACTCAGGTGCGTACCAAAACTGGTGCTTCCTAAGCTGTCCGTTCGGACAACTTGTCATAAAAGCGCATTTTGTGGTGTTCATGAGACAGGATTTGAAAGGAATCGTGATGAGGGCCCTTTTTCTTGCCATGGCCGTTGCTTTGGCCGGTTTGAATCTATCTCTAGTATCTGCTCAAGCACAGGATCCAGCGACTGATCCAAACATCGCTGCCAAACACGCAATCGGAGAAGTTAAGTCGATCGATGCTCCGCAAAAAATACTGTCGATCAAAACAGATGCCGGTAACACCGTCTTCGTGACGATCTCAGACAAGACCATCTACAAGCGCCTTGCTCCCGGAGAGCAAAGCCTCACCAATGCGGCAGACATCACCATCGCAGACATTGGCGAAGGCGACCGCATCATGGCGCGCGGTACTGTCGCTGAGGATCGAAAGTCAGTTCCCGCTCAGATGATCGTCGTTATGACGAAGAGCGACCTCGCGAAGAAGCAGGAGGCGGAGCGACTTGAATGGCGCCGTCGCGGAATACTCGGGGTGATAACAGCTCTTAAACCCGAGGCGAAGGAGATCAGTATCTCTAATCGCACACTGGCAGGTACGCAAACGGTGGTTATCCCGGTGAGCGATAACACCGAAATGCGCCGCTATGCACCCGACTCGATCAAGTTTGCCGACGCCAAGCCGAGCGCATTTGGTGAATTAAAGGTGGGCGATCAGTTGCGCGCTTTGGGTGACAAGAGTCCCGACGGTTTGAAATTCACTCCGGCAAAGGTCGTTACGGGAGCGTTTCGAACTGTCGCCGGCACGGTGAAAGAAGTAAACGCCGCAACCGGTGAAATTAAGATTACCGACCTCGAAAAGAAGCACCCACTTACGATTGTAGTGAAGCCGGATTCAGTGTTGCGGAAGTTTCCAGCGATGTCGGAAATGGGCGCCATGATGGGCGGTATGGGTCGTGGGCCGGGTGGGCCTCAAGGTGCAGCGCCTGCTGGCCAGGCGCCAGCTAGCGGTGGTCAGGCGCGACCGGCTGGTCCAGGTGCTGGTGGCCCAGGTGGCCCTGGTGGACCAGGCGGACCAGGTGGACGCGGCGGTCCAAACATCAATGACATGCTTGAGCGTTTGCCGACAATCGGAATCGCCGATGTTAAGGTCGGCGACACCATCATCGTTTCCAGTACACAGGGAGTTGATCCTGCTCGTCTGACGGCAATCTCCCTGGTTTCCGGCGCTGACACGCTTCTGACGATGTTGGCTCCAAGACCACAAGCAGGGCAAGCACCTAACCCCGCAGCCGGCCTCGGCGCAGGCGGCATATCATTTGGCATCGGCCTGCCATAACTTCAAAGAAGTCGGCGCACCTGGCGTGCGCCGACTCCTTGAATAAGACCTGAAAAGGTTCATCGCCTTTTCCCCTGAAGGTACACTCATGAACTTTCTTCAAAACACAGTCCGCAAGATCGCAAGCTTCGGTTTGATCGTTGCGCTGTCAGCGACGCTCGTTATCGCGCAACAAAACCGCGGTTCTGTGCGTGGTGTGGTTACTGATGAGTTAGGCGCAGCGATAGTCGGCGCCTCGATTACTCTTACAGACTCGAGTGGTGCGCAAAAGAAAACCATAACCAACGGCGAGGGTGTTTACACCTTCAGTGGTCTTGCTCCCGGCAAATATGTGTTGCAGGCAACGGCGCCAGGTTTTGCAAACGCGCCGGATCGCGAAGTCAACATCACCACCCAGAGGCTAACTGCTGACATCACTCTCAAAATAACCATTGAAGAGAAGGTAACGGTCGATCCAGACCGCGAGCTCAGCACCGACACCGCAGCCAACGCGAACACAACCGTCATCAAAGGCTCCGACCTGGATGCCTTGCCGGATGATCCAGATGAGTTGGCCGCTGCTCTGCAAGCGTTAGCCGGTCCGGCCGTAGGTCCAAACGGTGGGCAGATATTTATAGATGGCTTTTCAGGAGGCAATCTTCCATCTAAAGACTCGATTCGCGAGATCCGCATTAATCAAAACCCGTTCTCGGCTGAAAATGATCAACCTGGAGGTCGGATCGATATACTCACCAGACCCGGAACCGACAAGCTGCGCGGCAGTGCCGGGATTAACTTTAACGACGAGAGTCTCAATTCGCGCAATCCGTTCGTGACGAGATCAAGCAAGCGTACGCCTTTCCAATTTCGTCAATACAGTTTCAACCTGAGCGGTCCAATAGTCGCCCGCAAGGCGTCATACTTCTTTGATTTCAATAGGAACGAAACCGACGACAACGAACTGGTGCGCGCAACAGTGCTCGACTCGAATCTGAATATTGTGGATGCTGGTCAGACGTTTCTCGTTCCGCGACGCGGCACGAACTTTGGCTCGCGGATCGATTATGCGATCAATCCGAACAACACCCTGGTTGGCCGCTACAACTTCAACCGCTTCCGAACAACGAATCAGGGCATCGGCGGCTTTTCTCTGCCTGAGCGCGCCTACGACTCTGTAAACACATTTCAGAGTTTTCAGTTGACCGAAACCGCGGTGCTTAACGCCACAACCATTAACGAGACCCGCTTTCAATTCAATCGCAGTGTTAACGAGAGCCTCGGAGACAGCACGATTCCGGTTGTGAACGTAAGTTCTTCTTTCATTAGCGGCGGATCGCAGATAGGTCACCAGACGAATGAACGGAACAACTGGGAACTTTCAAACTTCACGGCGATTCAACATGGCACTCACGCAATTAAGTTTGGTGGCCGGGCCAGGGGCGTGAGCATCGATGATACGAATCCAAATAACTTTGGTGGCAGCTGGTTGTTCTTCGGTGGCTTCGGCATGACGAGTATTGAGCGTTATCAGCTGACGCTGGCTCTGCAGCAGCAGGGCAAAACACCGGAAGAGATTCGCGCTGCGGGGGGCGGCGCATCACAGTTCACGATCAACACGGGTAATCCGGTCGCGGGCGTCACTCAGAAAGACTACGGTCTGTTCATTCAGGATGATTGGCGCGCCAGACCAAATCTTACTTTCAGCGCGGGCCTGCGCTACGAATACCAGACGAACGCAGCGAGCAAGTTCAACTTCGCTCCTCGCGTGGCCGTGGCATGGTCACCGGGAGCGGCGAACAGCGCTCGCCCGCCACAGATGGTGATTCGCCTGGGCGCCGGCATCTTCTATAACCGCTTCGGTGAATTCAACACTCTTCAAGTGAATCGCTTAAACGGCGAGAACGTACAGTCGTATGCAATTACGGAGGAGACGGGCCGGTTTAATCCGCCAACGATTGCTCAGCAGCAAGCACCAAACGTCGCTGCTGCTTATGCGTTACTGAATAGTTTTAACCCCGACACAGTGCCTTCCGTCGCGGGTGTACCGGCAACGCAACAGACGGTGTGGCAGATTGATCCTAACTTGCAGATCCCAACGGTCTACGCCCTCTTTTCACAAGTCGAACGGCAGTTGCCGCGCAATATCACGATGTATGCTGGTTTCTACAACATCAAAATCCAGCACGTGATTCGCGCACGCGATCTCAATGCTCCTCTTCCGGGTTCGATAATTCCGGTGATTCGTCCGGGCGGCATTAGGCCGGACCCCACGCGCGGCGAGATTAATCAGTACGAGGCAAGCGGACGGTACAATCAACGTCAGCTGTTTGTCGGTTTTAATAGTCGTTTGAGCCGTAAGATCACTCTTTCAGGCAACTATTCGCTCAGTAAGACGGAAAACGATACCGACGGTCAGGGTAGCGGCGCGTTCCCGGTGAACTCGTACGATTTAACTGGAGAGTATGGTCGTGGCGGGTTT
>DATJKB010000263.1:0-15610 GCA_035491875.1 Pyrinomonadaceae bacterium
ATTCCGGGTGGTGTTGATTAACTGGTTCAGAGGTAAGTCCGTCAGATACGTAAACTCTAACCTGTTTGTAAAACCTGAGAGCTCTTGACGTGCAACACTTTCAAAGCGCTGGTCACGTTGCGGTGTACCGCTGATCACAAAAACGTGCTTTGTACCGGGATGTAACTTAAGTGCAAACTCAAGAGTTTCGCGATGCGTCGTTTGATTGTACATTCCCGTTGCCCGGGCAGTCTCAAGAGTCTTTGGATCCCGCGCCTGGTTCGCTACGAAAACTATAGGACGATTTGAGAAGATGTCAGTTCGATTCTTCAGAAGAAAATCTAGCGCAGTGTCGGCGGAAGCAACGACAACATCGATATGCCGGCCAGCGTACTTCTCACGCAAATATTGACGGTAAGTTAGCTCATATTGCTCGCCAGGAAACCTGGTAGTTTCGAGGTACTCCGGATAATACTCGATACCATCCCCGCCACTTTTTCGTAATTGCGACTTGAACGCCTCGTCGAACAGAATGTTGCCCGGGAAGTCTTTGTTGTCCCAGTAGAGAACGACGATCCGTTTTGGCGTAACCGGCTGAGCTGAAGCTACCGAGGCCACACCAATGAGAAGCGACAGCGCAATGAGACGCACCCCGACTTTCAGCGCGTATTCGCCGGAATTCATTGCCTGCCTCGAAGGATGTTGTGTTCGCTAGTAATTGATCTTCACCGCAAACTGAATCTGCCTGGACGATCCAGACTCACCGGTGGGAAAGCGCGTACTCGTGATCTGACCGAACGCCGGAGTTCCGACGACGGTTCCGGGCGGGCCAAAGTTCGCGTGATTAAAAACATCGAAAAACTCGGCTCTGAATTGAATCCTGAGATCTTCGGCGACCGTGGTGTTCTTGATGATCGAAAAGTCTACGTTATTAAAGGTTGGTCCAATGACAACGTTGCGGCCCAAATTACCAAAGCGTGCTACAGGCGTTAATACCGAGGTGTCGAACCACCGTTCGACAGTTCCCGCTATAGCAATTGGACCATCAACGTCAGGTCGCAGTGTGTTAGCGATGCCATTCACACCGCTATTGGAAGTTACGATGTTCACCGGGCTGCCGCTTTGCGATTGAACAATCGCAGCCACCTGCCAACCTTCGAGACAGGCATTCCCAGTCAGCGGCAAATCGTAGATCCCAGTGAAAATAAATCGATGACGCACGTCGAAATCTGAAAGTCCGCGGTCGCCTGCGAGGTCGTAACTGTTCTGTCCGACGATATTGCCAGTACTAAACGAGTTGTAATCCAAAGATTTAGACCACGAATACGAGGCATTGAATTGCAATCCTCGTGTCAGCCGCTGCGTGGCAGTGAACCAGAGAGCGTTGTAACTCGAATTACCGGCGCTCTCGACCTGCGTGATGTTACCAAGATTAGTTCCGGGAAGTATTGGGCTTGATTGCGACAACTGTGGAAATGGGCGCACTCCATTGATCGGCTGGTTCAGATTGCGACGCGAGATCAAGTGCGTGCCTTTTGAACCAAAGTAACCAAGCATTAACGCTAAGTTGCTGACGACTTCCCGTTGGACATTGACGTTCCACGATTGGAGGTAAGCGTTGTCAAAATCGTGCGCAATCGACTGCGGCGCAAGACCCGCGGGTCGTGCAAGATTGATCGCGTTGTCTAATCTGATTGCCCCGCCGAAAGTCAAAGGAATCGCCAGAGGCGGATTCATAGTCGTACCAATTACGATGCTTGTCATTGGCTGATCTGTGAGCAGTCCGTAAGCTGCGCGGACTGACGTTTTGCCATCACCAATTGGATCCCATGCGAAGCCAACCCGCGGTTGAAAGTTCGACTTGTTCTGGTGATAAACCTCATCGATATCGTCGCCGACGCGAATGAGTGATGCCGTCGATTGGTCGAAGACTATGAACCGATCGTAACGCTCAGTTGGTGTTAGGTTCCAGTCGTAACGCAGTCCTAGTTCAACGGTCAGATTCGGGCGAAGCTTATAGTTGTCCTGCACGAAAAACCCCAAAGCGTTTTCGCTAATACTGCTTGATTGGCTTCCAAGCGTGATGGTGAAAGAGTTAGCGTTCCCCGCAATGAAGTCTCCGACACTTGGAAAGTTAAATGCTCCCGTGCCCTGCCGGAAATTGTTGTTAAAAAATAGTCGCACCTCACCACCTGACTTTATTGAATGGCGTCCGCGCTGGTAGTTCAATGAGTCGCCCATCACAAACGTCGTATCGTTTCGTCCGGATGGGTTGGTAGCTGGTCCACCAAAGTTCAACCCGCCAGCGATGCTGATCTGTGGCAAACCGATCGGGTCTGTAATTCCGTTGTTGATCCCAAACTCGAGTGGATTCAATCGCGCATTTGGCACAGTAGCGGAGCTGAGACGATTAAAGCCGAGTCGTAGCTCATTAACTAGCGTTGGGCCAAAAATATGTGTTTCGTTCAGAGTCAGAATCTGTCGAAGTAGTATCGACGTGTTTCCGAAGCCAGGGACAGTGTTGCCATTCCGGTTCGGTTCTCTGAGGGACGTGTCGTAGATGGAGTAATAGCCGTGCAATCGATCGTTCTTTGCCACGTTGTAGCTAACGTCAGTACTCCACTGGTCCGTATTGACAGAGGCGACGGCAGAGCCTACGAACCTCGGCGTGCCCAATGAATCGAAAAAATTCGCGCGCGGAATCAGCGGAACGAGCCTCGCGATTACAGGGTCAGTTACTGACCCGCGCTGGAAATCGCTCAGCGCGAGGCTGTTTAGATTTACCTGTTGTCGCTGGCGCAAACCTTCGTAAGAAAAGAAAAAAAACACTTTGTTCTTTACGACCGGTCCGCCTAAGTGTGCACCAAACTGATTGCGCTTGAAGGGCGGCGGCTTGTTGGTTGTGAAACTAAAGTAGTTGCGCGCGTCGAGAGCATCATTGCGAAAGAATTCGAACAGCTCACCGTGAAACTCATTCGCGCCGGACCGCGTCGCGATGTTAACGACTGCACCGGAACTCTGTCCGTATTCAGCACTGAAAGTAGAGTTATCAACCCTGAACTCCTCCACAGTGCTGATCGCGGGTTGAAAGGTGATCGAGCTATTGGTGAGATTGTTAAGAGTTATTCCGTTAACGATGTAATTGGTGGTCTCCTCTCTATTGCCCGCCGTGGTGATCGAGAATGCTCCCACGCCGCGTATCGGAGCAGATGAAAAGGCGCCTTGCGGTGGTACCACAGATCCAGGTGCAAGTAGTCCCAAATCGAGAAAGTAACGACCGTTTAGCGGAAGCTCTTGAACCTTCGTCCGATCTGTCAAATGGCCCACTGAAAAACCGGCGCGGTCAATAAGATCGCCCGTGGCTGAAGTCACACTTACCGCCTGCTCCAAGTCGCCGACCTGAAGCTGGAAGTCATGTGTCAACCTTCGTCCAATTTCAACTCTTACACCTTCCAGTATTCGTGGCTGAAATCCAGTCGCACGGATTTCCATACGGTAATCTCCGATCGGTAACGCGGGTATTTGGTACCGGCCCGAGTCGTCCGTGACGGACGTGCGTGTTACTCCGATGGCGCGATTGGTGGCGGTAATCTCGGCTCCGCGGATCAAAGCTCCGTGCTGATCAGTAATTAACCCTTCGATTGCCGCAGTTGATTGGCCGTGAACAGAGATCGTCAGGAGAGCGAAGAAGACGACGGTTAAAGGGTAGCGCGTCGACATATTGCCGAAGAGTGTCTTGCGAGGTTTGGCTTTGCCTAATTATACGCCTGTCAGGCGAAATACCCAGCCAGTATTTTTTCGGTGAGTGCTCAAAAAGGCCGACAAGACCGCTGCACTCTGGCTTAACCAGCGCGAACTCGAAACTGTCAGTTTTGCCAGTACCGCATCAGATTAGGCTCGCCCAGTATTCAGTACCGTGCGCGGTAGCGGACGGCCAACACTCGACCCGCTGATACGGTTTACACATTGACCCTATGCTACTTGAGTCTTGGCCGGCAGCTACCGCGCACGGTGCTGAATAGCTCCACACAGAACTCAAATGAACAAAGACGTACTCAAATCCGAAGCATTCCAGCTGGCGGCGCTCGAAAGCGAATCGTACCGAAGTGTTGGTCTACTAATCCTGCTGGGTGCGTTCGCGATTTTCGTAGTCGCGCGAGGCATCGCTGTCGGTGCCTATACGCTTCTCGTAGCGCAACTGGCTCTGCTTGCAATAGTCATCGCCCATGAACTATCTATGCGGCGCGCGATTAAAAAAGCGATTAAACATGGACGCGAACTTGGACCAGAAAAATGGGTCCTGAATGTTTTTGTTGAGAGTCAGATTCCAACGGTGGGTCTTTTTGTATTGCTGGCTGGTTCATGGTTGACGACTCGACAGGTGCTGGTCGCGCCAATAGTTCTGGTCTACTTCCTCCTGATAATCCTCTCAACCTTGAGATTGAATCCCACGCTGACGTTCTTAACCGGACTTCTCTCCACCCTGGGCTATCTGCTGGTTACGTTGCTTACCGGCATGACGTCACAAGATGCCGGCTTCCCTCTTTCGTTTTATTTCGTCTATGCCGGGTTGATAATGACAGGCGGCATCCTCGCAGCTATTGTCGCGGGCCGCATTCGAAAACACGTTGCTGCTGCGCTCCGGGAAGCTGAACTGAAATTCGAACTCGATCAAGTGAATCACGATCTCGACATCGCCAGATCGATTCAACAGGATCTACTTCCAGCGCAGTCACCCAGTCTGGAGAACTTCGATGTCGCCGGTTGGAATGAACCCGCGAACCAAACAGGTGGCGACTACTTCGATTGGCAAACTCTGCCCGACGGTCGGCTAGCGATTAGCCTGGGCGATGCAACCGGTCATGGTATAGGACCAGCACTGGTGAGTGCGTTGTGCCGTGCTTATGCCCGCGCGAGTTTGGTCGTCGATAACGAGCACGACAAAGTGCTCGATCGTCTGAATCGTTTGTTGGCAGACGATCTTTCGGCAAATCGATTTGTAACCTTCGCGTTGGTATTTCTCGATCCAGCGAAATCCGAGATTGAAGTTTTGTCTGCGGGACATGGTCCAATTCTCCGGTACAAGCATGCGACAAACGAAATCGAGAATCTCGAAGCCCAGGGAATCCCACTCGGAATGATTGCCGGAATAACTTATGAAAAGGCGCTTCTAAGAAAGCTTGAGCCAAGCGACATGCTCGTTATCGTTACGGATGGCTTCTACGAGTGGGAGAATCCGAGTGGAGAAGAGTTTGGATTGCAGCGACTAGAATCCGTGGTCCTTCAATCGCGAGACTGCGGAGCGGAGGAAGTTATCGCAAGGCTGAGGCTTGCGGTTGAAGATTTCTGCAAGGGCACCGAACAGAAAGACGATCTGACGGCAGTAATACTCAAAAGAAAACCAGCCGAGACATGGACCACCGGTCGCCTTGTCACCGCTTCACCCGACGTTCCGGCAAGTCAATCCATAAATTGACCCTAGCTTATTCGCAAGCTTAAAGCCCGACCAACAAGCTAAGGCAGCGTATGTCCGATTGTCGTCAACTCTGCCTACGGTCAACCTAACAGAAATCGCTCAACGAATGGCCGATACGCTTCAGCTTGTCGTCGACTCGAGCCACACTCAATCTGCCAGAAACTGCTCCACCAAATTATTCTCCCATTAGGTTGCGCGTAAGTAGAGTTGACGACAAGCTGAAGCATATCGGCCATGGGACGCATGCAAAAGGATTGCCTTTGGAAATCAATGGTCGGCATCCTGGAACTCGGCAGTTTTCTGACTCTGAAAGGATTTCCGTCTGAATAAAGTTCGCTCGAAAACGACTCAGGCGTATGTTCTGCAAAACTGACTCACTCGGATTTCAACGAATTGAGCGGCGTGAAGCTTGGTTTTACCGAATCGAGGTGCGAAAATAGCCGACGGCAACCCCAAACAACGAAGGATTAAAGAAGAAGGTCAAAGGAGGAAACTATGCTCGCATTGATCAGTTGGATAGTCTTCGGATTAATTGCTGGATTGATCGCGAAAGCCATCATGCCAGGAAAAGATCCGGGAGGTCTCATTGTCACGACGTTGCTGGGAATCGTTGGGGCAGTCATCGGAGGCTTCGTGGGACGCTTCTTATTAGGATACGGGAGCGCCACTGATTCCGGCGACATCAGTCAACCTGGTTTTCTGATGAGTTTGGTGTTGGCCGTAGTGGGTGCAATTGTGCTGCTGGCGGTTTATCGGCTGCTAACACGAGGGCGAGTCGGAACTTAAGATAGGCAGCAGTCAGTAAACTCAAACTAACTCGCGTTCGCAGTTGGGAACTGGTGCAAGCGGTCGATTAGTTTCAACTCACTCGAAGCTTGCAGTCAGGAAGGGGGCAAGCGCTCAATGCATTCCCAAGTCACCCGAAGCTCGCAGTCGGGAAGGGGGCAAGCGTTCGATACGGTCAATTCCGAAGGCGACAACGAGCGCGCCCCCGCAACACTCACAATCGAAGATTCACATTTCCTATAACAGAAGATGGCCATCAAGTGTGGCAAGAGAGATTTAAGGCAATACCTCTCTGGAGTGGCTGGATGATCAATAAAAAGATCAACTACATGTCAATCCAGTTAAAAGCAAGACTGGTGAAGTCTGCGCGAGAATACTACTGGTCCAAGTTTCGCTCATTCTACTGTCAGGGCGATGGGCGGGCACTCATCTGGAAGAGGGATGGTAACGGTGCGGTGAAATTAGCGGGGGCGCGCTCGTTGTCGCCTTTGTGAGTTGAATGCATCGAGCGCTTGCCCCCTTCCTGACTGCGAGCTTCGGATTATTTCCGCGTTCGGCTTGGAAAGACGGAATAAACCAGTCCAAACGAAGTCACGATCCAACCGACAAGCGCGAGGTAAATAAAGTATCGTGGGATTATCAGCAACGGAGGGAAGTCGATCCCTTTAGAGAGCTGAAATGTACAGACCGTGTACATCCCCAGCGGAAACACCATGCCCCAGTACTGCGGATCGTATCGAAGCGGAAAACGCTTGTAGACGTGGCGCCAAAATCCGAGAATGAACAGCAAAGGGATCCACCAGGTACCGGAGGCCCAAAAGAATAAGGTGAAGCCTTTCAGGAATGGCAGTATCTCACTTAGTAAACGCCATTCAGGTGCAGCGATGATCAACCGCGCACCTGCAAGCGTCGTGATTGCGACTGCGCCCATGTTGATCCAATAAGGTGGCGTGAGTTGCGCCGTGGTTACGTTCACAAACGTAAACCGATAGAAGATGAGCGTGATCAACAACAGATAGAGCATGCAGCCGATTAGAAACGTTGCAAGCGTGAAGAACAGTAAGGGCTGCCGATAACTTTCCCACTGGCTGCTTAACAGTGTTCCAAGCACGGAGATCGATTGCGTCGCAACCACGGCAATCAACCATGCGCCATTGAGTCCCGCTTCCAGCGAAGGTTTATTCTCACGAACCGTTACCGCCGTGAAAAACGTGTACATGATGACTAGCCAGAGAACAAGTGCTGCGATCCACAGAATTGCGCCCACGCTGTACCGGCCTTGGACGATTACCAATTGACTGCCAAGCACACACGTTCCCGCCACAACTGTGAAAAACCCTGGACCACGAACGTGATCCGAAATGTCTGCCCGGATGCGTGGAAAGAACAACGTCAACCTTAAAAGCAAAAACAGCCACAGAATTACATAAGCAATTACATTGATGAACAGCAGCACGAGCGACAGAGTTTTCATTTCAAGCAAGAACGCGGCGATTGAAATGATTCCTGTCGCCATTACCAGGGCGAAGTAACCGGGGAACAAGTTGGCGGCGGCGCGCAAGAGAGAATTTTGGGGTTGGTTCGTTTGATCAGGCATCTTAGCTAAGGATGAGGGATGAAAAGCAGACGCGGAGACGCGGCGACACGGCGATCGGTGAACGCAGAAGAACATTCTGGTCTCCGTGTCCCCGCGTCTCCCCGTCTCCGCGTCTGCTTTTCATCCTTCATCCCTTATTTCTTCGTCGCAGCGCTTGCAATCAAGTTCAAAACCGAGACGCGACGCGCGACCTTCCTCCGAAAGTACCCAGAGCCGGGTGGTGAGTGGCGGATCGTGTCGGACATGTTGGCGATGCCCGCAATCCAGGATTGCACGCCAGTGCTTCTCATCGTCTTTTTCAAATCCCGTGATCTTTTGTTTCATTCATCTTTGGGTGGGCGAACGTAGCCGCTGCTGGTTCGCTTGCCCGAGGTTGGGCGCCACCAGCGCATGATTGAGAGCGTGATTAAGAAACAGATTGCCGATGAGACGACGAGTGGAAGCAATACGGAGTAGTGACCAGCGAGCGCGGCATCAACGGTCGCAGCCAGAATCCAAAGCTGCGCAATATTGATCATAACGAGCATGATTAAGCGCGCTTGCCAGACCGCGGTGCTTCCCGTTCGTGATCGGCGCGATCTGCTGGCTTCCGGAACGTGTGGGTAGTTGCGCTCCATCATCCGATAGCCCTTTTTCCTACTGCCCACAATTCGCCGTTGCGCATTTCAAGGTCTATAGAATCAAGCGGGCGCGGCGGTGGTCCATACAACACGTTGCCGGTCGCTGCATCAAAAGCGCCTTCATGACACGGACACTCAAGACGTTTCTGCTGTCGTTCGTAATAGACGGGACATGCAAGGTGAGTGCATTGCTGACTGTACGCGCGAAACTCGCCGGTTTCCGTGCGAATTAGTATGCCCGTGTCTTTTTCACCCGGGTAATGGAAGTTGAGCGCGGCGTTGAGCGGAAGTGTTTCGGCACCATTGATTCGAGCAGGCGCAAAAGTTGGTTCGTTGCGAGAGTCGATCACTGCTTTTGCGGCAAAACCTCCGGAACCAAGAAAGAGGGCGGCAGAGGTGAGCCCAAGAAAGTTACAGAATTCGCGTCGTGTGACCTGCGCTTCTTCGTCGCGCTCATAGGGAAATTCGGCCTGATAAGGTGCCGTTGCAGCGCGCACGTCCCGCTCATCAGATGATCCATCTCCGTCAATTAGCGAACGCTTTATAGTTTCTGAAATATTGTTTTCGCTCATCGTCAGAACTCGTTGTTCTTGTCTGATTCTTCAACCTGCGTATCGATCCATGATTCAAGCGGCACTTCGTTGTCGCCCTGAGTTAGCATTCCTTCGAAGACTCCACAACCGTCTACTTTCACTTCATCAGCATCCGTGGGAAGCATCAAGTAGACCTTGGTTTCCACACGCTGATTTCCGAAAACGTGAACATTCACTGGTTTGGTTCGTCGCAATGGAACAATCTGCTCATACTTGCCGAAAGAGATGGCCCCTGTCGGACAAACGCTCGCACACATTGGCTTCAAACCTTCCGAAGAGCGGTCGAAGCACATGTCGCATTTCATCTGCAGGTGCATCTGCGTGTTGTACTTCGGCACGCCAAACGGGCACGCGTTCACGCAGTTGCGACAATCCAAACAGCGTGGCTTCAACGCTGACATAACCACGCCATCTTCCGACACTTTTATCGCATCCGCCGGACAAACCAGCGCGCAGGTCGGCTCGTTGCAGTGCATGCACACTGTCGGCATCGTTGCTGTCGTTTGAGCGCGATCGATGTAGTCGACGAAGATCATCGAATAACCTTTGTGCGTCGCACACTCGCGGCAGGCCGCCACACACGCGCGACAGCCAATACAACGCTGCGGATCGATGAACATCGTTTCTTCCATCACTCACCCTCTCTGGACTTCGCTTAACGACGCACCCTTCCGTTGTTGGCCCACGATAGGCAATGTCCGCGAAGGAATCTTTTCTATGCGTGCTGAGCAGGCTTTGAATTCGGGGATCTTTGAGATCGGATCAAGCATGGGATTCGTCAATTGATTTACAGCCAACTCCTCGCCCCAGTGATAAGGGATGAAAATGGTATCGGGCCGGATCGTGCGGACAACGAGCGCGGGAAACTCACCCGCACCGCGACGTGAAACGACACGCACCCGCTCACCGTCGTTGATCCTGAGTTTCATTGCCGTCTCGGGATGAATCTCGACGTACGGCTCGGGGCATTGCTGCACCAGAAATCCAATGCGTCTTGTTTGGTTACCGGAAAGATATTGGTAAACGACACGACCGCTCGTGAGAATCAAGGGAAACTCTTCGTCAGGTACTTCCTTCGGCGGGTTGTATTCAATCGGGTGAAACTTGGCCTTGCCATCTGGATGATAAAAACGCTCTTCGAAAAGTCGCGGAGTGCCTGGATGATCTGCGGTTGGACAGGGCCAGAAGATTCCGTTGTTCTGCTCGATCTTCTCCCAACTCATGCCGTAATAATCTGCATTGCCACCACGCGACGCGATGCGCAGCTCGTCGAAAATGTCGCGAGGAGAGTTGAAGGTGAAATATTTGTCGCGACCCATTCGACGCGCAATTTCCTGAACGATCCACCAATCGGAACGCGCTTCACCAGGCGGATTGTTTGCTTTATTTATTTTGACTACCCGGCCTTCGCTGTTTGTCGTTACACCTTCGTCTTCGCTCCATGCTGAGCCCGGCAGCACAACATCGGCGTAACGCGAACCCTCTGACATGAAGAAGTCGATGCACACATAAAAGTCGAGGCCTTCAAGTGACTCGCGCACCTTGTTCGTGTCAGGCAAACTAACCATCACGTTGTTGCAGATCGAGAGCAGGCCACGAATTTCGCGTTCACGCATTTTCTGAAACATCTCAACAACAGACACGCCGGCCTCCGGCAGTTCGTCTTCCGGCAGGTTCCAAACCTGGCAGACGTGTTTGCGATGTTCAGGATTTGAAATCGAACGCTGTCCGGGAAGTTGATCGGCCTTCTGTCCGTGTTCGCGTCCCCCCTGGCCATTTCCCTGACCCGTGATTGTTCCATATCCACGACCAGGCCCGCCGATCTTTCCGGTGGCCAGCACAAGATTTATATAAGAGAGAACGTTATTGACGCCGTTGGTGTGATGTTCGATGCCACGCGCATGCATCACCATAGCGGTTTGCGCGCGACCGTACAGCCGCGCGGCAGCCACGATTTTTTCCGCTGGCACTCCGCAGATTTGTGAAGCAACGTCGGGCGAATAACGGAGCGCCAGATCTCTGGTTGCACTCCAATCGTTAGTGCGTTCGTCAATGAACTCCTGGTCGATCAGGTTCTCTTCGATGAGCACATGCAGCATCCCATTAGCCAGCGCGACATCGGTGCCGGGTTTCAACTGCAAATGCAAATCGCCCTGGCGCGCTGTTGCCGTTTCGCGCGGATCGACAATTATCCAGCTACCGCCATTGTCTCTTTGCTCCCAAAGAAACTTGTTCAGCACGGGAAACGTTTCCGCGCAATTCGCGCCGGCGATCAACAACACTTCAGCTAACGGAATATCACTCCAGGGATTCGCCGCTCGATCAATTCCGAAAGCCTTATTGTTTCCCGCCGCTGCTGACACCATGCACAGCCTACCGTTGTAATCGACGTAACGAGTTCCCAACCCTGCCCGTGCAAATTTGCCCATCAGGTAAGTTTTCTCAGTCGTCAATGAGGATCCGGAATAGACTCCAATCGAGTCTTTACCGTGACTCGCCTGCAACTCTTTGAATTTGGCGACGACCAAATCGAGAGCTTCATCCCATGAAGCACGTTCGAATTTTCCGTTGCGCTTGATGAGCGGATAAAGCAAGCGATCCGGATGATGTACCTGCAAGTAAGCAGTGACGCCTTTCGGGCACAGTCGCCCTTCATTAACCGGAAAGTCGTAGCGCGGTTCGACGCCGACAACGTGATCGTTTTCAACGAGGAGATTCATGCCACACTGGACGGCGCAATAGGGACAGTGCGTCGGCACGACTTTGTCGATCACTCGATCGGCGCGCCATCCACCATGAGGCGAATCGTGAAGATGCGGACCGAAGGCCTCTACAATCTGATCTAGATGTTCGACTCTGCTCATGAATGTTCCGAAGTGTTCCGTGAACCTTGAAATACTTTCTCGTGCGCCTGCGGCAAGTTAGCGTACGCATGCATGCGCAAGATGCGTTTGCAGCGTGGGCAATAGTCCTGCAACGTCACACCGTCTTTCATCTCGTAATCGAAGCCGAGCTTATCGACTACAGTTTTCAGATCGTCCAGCCAGAGTTGGGCAACAAACTCTGACCCGCAGCGAGCACACCTCGCTTGCGGCATTTCGCGCGCGCGCTGCTGATACAACTCAACGCCGATTGAGGCCGGTCTTTGGACCACGTGAAAGAGCTTGCCGAACGGTAGATAAAAGAGCGTCATGATTACCGTCGCCTGATGAGTCAACGCGATGAAGTGATACATGTAGCCGTGCAACCACAGACTCGATGCCGTCAACATAAGACCAGTGACGGAGATCGCTATTAAAAGCATGTGAGGGACGAAGTCGAGTGTGAATTGTTGTAGCGCAATCGCGCCGCGGTCGCGTAAGCGACGATGAATCGCGATTGCACAACCGGCGATCACCATCAGTGCCGTGAAATCAAGCGCGTGAAAAGTCACCCAGGCAATCACGCTGCGACCCTGCATCACGTTCAAGGGAAAACCAAACACGTACGCGCGATATCCCAGGTCGCCTTCCAACTTGAAATGGACCCAACCAAAAACAAGCGGAAACGTAATCAGCGCCGACAACACACAGCCCCACATGATTAAGAAATGCATGGCCCAACGCGCGAATCCCCGCTTAAAGATGAAACGCTGGCCAACCAAATTGGTGGCAAAAGTCTTGGCTGCATCGGCAGTGTTCTGCACAAACTTCTCGCGCTGCGAATAAAGTTTCCATCCGCGCCGCCAGTAAACGCGCGTGGCCGGCCGCTGCAACCAGAGTGCGTAACGAAACACGATCGCGCCAAAGGCCACAACACTGGCAATCGTGTAACCAAAGAGTGCGGCATCGTAATGTTCGAGGTTGCGCGAGCCGACAATGATTAGCACTGTCAGCAGGAAGGAAGCCGCTAACGCGAACAAGAGAGGTTTACGACTCGTCGACGGACTATTCATAGACAGTCGATTCGGAAAAGGCTGGTGCGTTTCAGGTGGAAGGCGTATTTATACCACAGAAATTTGGAAATGAATCTGATCTTCATGAAGGCTTGGTGCAACTCTGCTCGGGGCTGCTGCCGCGTATACAACCACGCACCAATACCTCACCACGTTTCTGCGGAAAATCTCGGAGGTCTGTTCGCCAGCTCTCGCTCGATCTCCGTGGCCAACTCAAATTGTTTCTGTTCGCTCAATACAATCTCCGCCCAGCGATAGACTTTCTTCTCTTCCAAAATGTTGTGGCGGACGAGGCGCCTTTCAATTTCGAGCACGGTGCTCTGAATCTTTTTGATTGCCTCCAGATCTATTGGCTTGTCAGAAGGCCTTTCGAGTGTTCGGATCATCTGGATTGCTTCAGCGAGCTCACGCATGAAGAAATTATGATCTTCACGTAATTCGTCGATCGCTTCTTCCGATGCCACGAGAGGCAGTCCATACGAGTCGTCAGGCGTTTTCTCGCGCATGCCGACCATTATCGTCGGAAACAGATGAAGATGTTCGGCTCGAATGTGCACGGCCAGTCGCGCCCAAAACAGATCGAGTTTGGCGTGACTGGTTTTGACATCACCACTTTCCAGTGCTGCTTTCAGTTCCTTCAGCACTTGATCGAGCGCGTTGTGATCGTCAGCCAATCGCCGGCTGGCTTTCGACTTCGTCATATCGTCTGCGCGTGGTCCATCCGCGTGATTGCCACCAATGGCGACGTGTTTTCGCGCATCATTTTTAGCTCGCCAATCAAATCTGTCATGTCGACATTCTCACGCCGGCAAGCTTGCTCGATCGTAATGGCGCGCGCCATCGTCTTTCGCAATACAGGATTACGTAACGGCGTGAAGCCATGACGCAGAAATACTTCCAACGACTGCGGATAGTGCGCCAACACAGCGCCCACTTTTGTTTTTGGTGTGATGACGAGTGCCACTCCCAGCGTCTTTGACCAGCCTTCCTTTTCCAGTTTCTTTCCCTCGCGCATGTTGGCAACAAGCTCGTAGCCCCAAAGTGCGAGGCCAAGCACCTCGAAAAACCCAGAGATGCCCATCACCTGATAAGCCGCAGGACTAAAGTCCGTAGCAATCTGAAATGATACTCGCGTGAGATTGCCGAGGTTGAGGAGAAGAAACGTAGGCCAGAGCGAACGGGCGCGTTTCACATCAACTCCCGATAGCGTTGGTACAACTTTGCTCGACACGCCGACGATCATCATCATGATGAAACCGACAGTTAGTGCGTGACGATAGGCGCCAAAGAACGCGTGGGAAAACGGTGACCGTGATCCGGTTAGGGGCATGTAGATCGCGAAGTTGTAGACGGGCGTAAACACCAGCATCACAGTTGCCGCGATGAACCAGATGTACGCTGCCCGAATGAACTTTAGACCACGGTCTCTCTCGTTTTCCGGCACCGCGCCAAAGAGTCGATACTGAAAAGGCATGCCGACCGCAACGGCCAGCAGAACAATTGTGGTTAGCCACTGCACCGCTAACAACCAATGATTGCCACCGGCCATACCGGCAATAAACAGTATGACCCCCGCGCAGAGCGATCCATTGACGCTCCAGAAAATGAATCGCTGCCAGCTGCGCGAGGGTTCTCTGAAGCCGTAAGCGTGCGGTAGCAGTCGCAGAGAGACGCCGAGAATCATCACAACGGCTATGCCGAGTAACTGCACATCACGATACGGAATATTGAAGGTGGCGAGATTGAAAAGAAGTTGCTGGCGATCGTCCGGCAGCTCAAACAATTTGAAGATAATAGGATTGGCAATCGCAGCCAACACGAACCAAAAGATCGCTGCATAAACAAAACGATCGTAGTTCTCCGGCTTCTTTGCAAAAAGCGATGTCACAACGATCACGGTTCCAAAAATGATCACGGAGACAAGTTGAATCGTAGCCGCCACAATCTCGACAAACAGGGATGGCGGCGACCACATGTGCGCAACCGTTTGTAAGATTATGCCCGTCACCATTAAAGGCAAGGCTGAGATTGCTAGTCGCGGTCGCCAAAGGCTGGTGTGTTTGAATCGCGGGAAGGCTTGATAAGCGAAGCCCATGATGAAGCAGCCGACGAAACCAAAGACCATCGCGTGTCCATGCGCCAGCACCCATGAATAGCTGACGGCTGAAAAATTTTGTTTCAGTCCGATCGTAAAAAGATTGATCGCTCCCCACACGCAACCGAGTGTCAGTACTGTGACTAGACCCGCAACAAAGAATGGACGGTAGATCGTGTCGGCTAAGGAGGGCACGAATTCCAGCGTTTGTGGTTGCGATTTCGCCGCCGCCTGGTTCAGTTCGCGCAACAAGAGTTCTTCATCGACTCCATGTAATCGCGCAAACCACGCAACCTGCTCAAGCGGACCATTTGGGCCACCGCATCCCTTCAGACCGTAACGATCGAAGACTGCACGGGTTGTGGGATATTGCGCTATGACCTCCGGAAGAAAAGAATCGGCAGTGATGCACTCGTTTTTATTCTGCGTCTTCACGATTATCGAAACTCAGGTCTCCATCGCAACGGCCTTTGGGAATAATAAGTTGTTTTCAAGATGAATGTGCTGATGCAGGTCTATTTCTAAACCTT
>DATJKB010000264.1:0-7011 GCA_035491875.1 Pyrinomonadaceae bacterium
GAAGATTCGGCATATCGCGCGAAGGCTTCAGAGGTGTATCTCGTAGAAGAGGCCATGGCCGCGGCAATCGGCGCCGGATTACCGATCACCGAACCACACGGCAACATGGTGGTCGACATCGGCGGCGGGACTACTGACATCGCCGTGATCAGTTTGAGCGGTATCGTTTATTCGCGCGCGGTTCGCGTTGCGGGTAACGAGATGGACGAAGCGATCATTCAATACATCAAACGGAAGTACAACCTGCTGATCGGTGAACGCACTGCTGAAGCAATTAAGATCGAACTCGGTTCAGCCTACCCACTAGATGAACCACTTTCATATGAAGTTCGTGGTCGGAATTTGATCGAAGGTATTCCGAAGACGATCACTATCACCGACGAAGAAGTGCGTGAAGCATTAGCTGATTCAGTTTCGACGATCATTAACGCGGTTCGCGTGGCGTTGGAAAGAACACCACCGGAACTGTCGGCTGACATTGTAGAGCGTGGAATCGTACTGACAGGGGGCGGCGCGCTCTTAAAGAATCTCGACAAGCGTCTTTCGATCGAAACTGGCTTGCCTGTTTCATTGGCCGATGATCCACTTGCATCAGTGGTGCTCGGGACCGGCAAGATGCTTTCAGATTTCGATCTGTTGAAGCGTGTGAAATGGGAAAACACGATGACCAGCGGCATGTAACGGCGGCGAAGATCTACTAAGTAGTTAAGATGGCTACTGTTCGCACACAAAGAGAAATTCGGCAAAAGGCACCGCTATGGTTGATTGGATTGCTGCTCGCCAATGTGGTGATTATGGCAATCGACGCCCGCGACAATCAGGGTCAACAACAGATTGTTCGCGTGTGGACGCAAACAGTCGCGACACCTGTTCAAAACGTCTCGTCGAAAGCCGGCGGCGCAACTTCAAACTTCTTCCATCAGATATTCAGTTTCCGAAGCATTGCGGCGGAAAATGAACAACTCAAACAACGTGTTACGGAGATTGAGAGCCAACTTCATACTTCCCGTTTGCAGGCAGCCGAAAACGAACGCTTGAAGGGCTTGCTCGATCTTCGTAATCAGACTACTTATCAAACGTTACCGGCTCGTGTGATTGCGCGCGATCCGTCCGTTTGGTTCAACACGATCACAATCGATCGCGGAACCAGTTCAGGAGTTAAGATCAATATGCCGGTTGTTTCCGCAACTGGTATCGTCGGTCGTGTGATAACCGTCAGCCCCTGGGCGGCGCAGGTTATGCTCGTCACTGATGAAAAGGCCGGCGCTGGCGCGGTGGTTGGCCAGCTTGGTGAATCAGGCGCACTCGGTTCTGTTCGAGGTCGGCCGGATCTCGGGCTGATCGAAATGCGTTACGTTTCAGGTTTAGAGAAAGTGACGTTGGGTGATTACGTCATGACAACCGGTCAGGACGGAATCTATCCCCCCGGATTAAACGTAGGAGAAGTCGTCGACGTAAAGAACGGCACCGCAACTCAGCCTCATCAGATCCTGATCCGCCCTGGCGCAAGATTGGACCGGTTGGAAGAAGTAGCCGTACTGCTCTATGAAGCTCCCCAACGAACGGCGCCAGCCCAAACACTTCCCAACGTTGAGAAAAAGAAACAATGAGTCTATTGCCGATTGCCGATTGCCGATCGCCAATTGTCAATCGCGCAGATTTTTTTGGAGAACACTCTCCGAGTTCCAATTGGACCAATTGGCGTCCGGCAATTGGCAATCAGCAATACCATAATGCCTCAACTTAAGATCGCCGCAGTCTTAGCTCTCTCAATACTGTTGCAGCTATCCCTGCGCGTTCTTTGGCCACCCCTCTCCTACATCGACTTCCCACTCATCGTAGTGGTTTACATTGCGCTGCAACGCGACGCCTGGCGGGCATTACTTGTCGGCACATTGGCGGGAATAATCGTCGATGCGTCCAGCGGAGGTTTGATCGGCGCCGGTGGATTTTCAAAAACGCTTACGGCTTACATCATCTATTTCGCTGCGACGAAGGTGAACCTGGAGAATCCCCTTGTCCGAATTCCAGTGTTGGCAGCGGCGACGGTTCTCGACTCAGCGATTTACGTCTTCTGGCATCGTCTGCTCGGATATCCACCGGTACTGCCTTTAATGCAAACGATCTCTTACAGGCTAATTGCCACCACGATCGCCGGAACGCTGGTTCTTTACATGCTTGATTCAATTATCGCCGATCGCTCAGCACAGCAAAGACAATTTGCTACAAGACGGCGAGTTGCGCGAAGATCTACCGGGACGTTGAGGAGACGATGAGGTTGACATGAAATTCGAGGACACTTCTCAAAACCTTCGGGCTCGACTGCGCTTCATCCAGGTGCTGGTAGTGATGATGCTCACGCTGCTGGGAGTACGGCTGTACGTCTTGCAGGTTGTGCGCGGTGAGCGGTATGGAGAGATTGCCGAGAACCAGCGCCGGCGCCGGCTGCCCATCGCTGCCCCACGTGGTGTCATCTTTGATCGCAATGGCGAGCCAATCGTCGACTCGCGTCCAATCTACAACGTCATCATGTCGCGTGAAGACGTTAAGGATCTTCACTCGCTGGTGGAGCCACTTGCCGAAGGCCTCCAAATTGATAACGAGATTCTGAAAGAGCGCTTTGACCTCGTGAGCTCGATGCCTGCATTTGAATCGATCCAGGTGAAGCAGGACGCCACACCCGGTGATATTGCCTGGGTGGAAGCACACAACCTCGAGTTTCCGGAGCTGCGAGTCGAACAGCAGCCACAGCGACGATACCCGCCCGATGGAATGCTTGCGCACGTGCTTGGCTACGTGGGTGAAATCAGTCCGGAGCAGGTGAAGCAGCCGTCGTACAAAGAAAAGGGACTCAAGCCCGGCGACATCATCGGACAGAGTGGTATTGAACAGATCTACGACGACTACCTGCGTGGCAAAGATGGTTATCGTGAAGTTGTAGTCGATAGTCGCGGTCGCATTCAGGACGAGATTGAAACTATTGCTCCCATACCTGGTCGCGATCTTGTCACGACGATCGACCTCGATCTGCAAAAAGCCGCCGAGGAACAACTGCGAACGTCGGTCACGCAGCGCGGCGTGATTATCGCGATGGATCCGAACAACGGTGAAGTGTTCGCGCTCGCGTCGTTTCCGAACTTCGATCCCAACCTCTTCTCGCAGCGAATCACCACGAAGGAAGGTAAAGCTGAGTACACTGCATTGCTCAACGACCCCGAAACGCCGCTACTGAACCGTGCTGTTCAGAGCCGTTATCCTCCTGGGTCAACGTGGAAGATTCCGATGTCGGTAGCAGGACTGGAACAAGGTGCGATAACCCTCGACCACTCCAATCTCGTCTGTGGTGGGGGTATCACCATCGGCAACAAGTTCACTCGCTGCATGGGTAACCATGGAACACCAGATCTGAAGTACGCGATCACACACTCCTGCGACGGTTATTACTACCGCCTCGGTTTGAAGATGGGTGTCACCGGCATCATGAAGATGGTCGATGAGTTTGATCTAAACAAACGAACCGGTATCGACCTTCCGAACGAAGTCATAAGTTGGACGCCATCGCCGGAATTCAAAAGGCGTATGCAACCGCGAGATCCTGAATGGCGTGATATTGACACCGTCTATTCCTCGTTCGGGCAGGTCTACGACGTCGTGACGCCTATCTCGTTAATTCGTGCGATCTCTGGCGTAAGCACGTCAGGAAACTTGTACATTCCCCATTTGTTAAAAGAAGTTCGCGCTTTGGGTAACCCTGGGACCCCTGATTACCAACAACCCGTCGGCTTTCAGCCGCTTGATAAGGCAAAACCGAATCCTAAGCAGATAGGAATTCCGGAAGATATTCACCACGCCGTAGTCGAAGGAATGTGGAGCGTGGTCAATGCTGGTGGAACTGGAGCCGGGATCCGAATGGCAGGCTTTGATATCGCCGGCAAGACTGGAACTGCTCAGGTGGTCGGCCTCGGAAAAGACGTCGGCAAGAACAAGGACCACTCGTGGTTTGTGACTTACGCTCCGGCATATAAACCTGAGATCGCAATGGTCGCGCTCATTGAAAACTCCGGATTCGGGAACATGCACGCAGCGCCGGCGATACGACGAATCTACGACGTCTATTATCGAAAGACACGACACGCAGAACCGCCGGGAGCGGTGCAGATTGCTCAGAAGTAAATGGTTGCAATAATACATAAACGTAGTTGGCGCGATTTTGATTGGGTGCTGGCCTTCATGGCCATCAGCATCGTCGCGTTTGGCACAGTGCAAATTCACTATGCGCAACCCACGCAGTCTTACTGGGTCAAGCAGCTGATCGGCTTGAGTATCGGGCTCGTGGCGATGCTGGCAATTGCTTTCACTGATTATCGCCGCTTACTGAATTGGGCTCCGCTGTTTTATGTGTTTGGGCTAGTTCTTCTAATCATCGTGCTCGTACCAGGCGTCGGCACTCGCGTTAACGGTCAGCAGGCATGGATCAAAGTTCCCGGCATCGGTCAGTTTCAGCCTTCTGAGTTTGTGAAGGTAACAACTGCGATGATGCTTGCTCGCTACTTCGGCAAGAATCGCGCTCAGGCTCTGACGGTGAAAGAAATGATCGTCGGCGGGTTAATACTTGCGTGTCCGATCGCTTTGATTCTGCTGGAACCCGACGTTGGGTCGGTACTAACCTACATGCCGATTCTCGCGGTCGTACTTTTTCTATCGGCGATACGCATCCGGCTCGTTGTAGCGACGGCTCTTCTGGCCGTGATTATGATTCCACTTACCTATTGGATTGGCGTGAAAACAAATCTTGTTAAGCGTTACCAGCAGGAACGAATCAACGTGATCTATGATCCTGAGAATGCCGACAGAAGAGGGATTGGCTACCACACCTGGCAATCAATCCTGACCGTTGGTGAAGGCGGTTTATTCGGGTCGCGCTCATCCGCCGAACATTCGCAGAGCAGTTTGAAGTTCCTTCCTGAACCGCACACTGATTTCATCTACGCAGTTACCGCCGAGACTACGGGTTTTGTCGGCTGCGTGATGGTCCTGGTGGCTTACGCAGTTTTGTTGTCGCGATTGATCACAGGTGCTAGACGGTCGTCTGACCGAATGGGCATGCTCGTGATTATGGCTGTGGTGGGTGGCCTGACCTTTCAGGTCTTCATCAATATAGGAATGGCATTGGGAATCTCGCCGGTGATTGGTGTACCGCTCCCCCTGATGAGCGCTGGCCTGGCGTCGCTTATCGCGACCTTCATTGCCATCGGCTTTGCTATCAGCGTGCAACTCCGAAGATTCGTCAACTAAGACATTGCCGATTGGCGATTGCCGATTGCCGATTGGCAAATGCACTTAGCGATTATTCCTCAATCTGAGACCGCCAATCGACAATTTTGTCATGCAGTTATCCCCTGCCTACGATCTATTGGTGGAACCCAACTTCCTCAGCGAATCCACATGCAGAAACATCATCAACGAAACGAGCAACGGTGCATCGCAACCTGCAACTGTTTATGGCCGAACCGATTCAGGATCGGTCGATGAACGTGTGCGAAAGACGACGCGGCTGAGTGTGTCAGAAGAAACGTTTCAATTGGTGAACCAGCGACTGCTGGATTACAAGCCGCGTATCGAACAACACTTCCAGGTCTCGCTTCGTGATTGCGAGGAGCCGCAGTTTTTGCGGTACAACGTAGGCGACTTCTTTGTGGCCCACCAGGACGGCAACACTGGTTTGATCCGTCTCGCCTCTGATTCCGAACGCCGGATCTCCATCAGTCTCTTCCTAAACCAACAAAGCGACGACTCAACACCAGGGACTTATAGCGGAGGGTCGCTTAAGTTTTCGGATTACCGCAAGCCACCACCGGACCGAGAGTTCTGTATACCCTCTGAAACAGGACTACTGGTAGCCTTCCGCTCAGAACTTACCCATGAAGTGACACCGATAACCCGCGGCCACCGTTATTCGATCGTCAGCTGGTACAGATGAAACACGCAGAATGATGCCGTACAATTACGGCCATGAAGCGTTCCGGAATCGCTGATCTACCTCTTCATGGAGGTCGTGTGCCGCAGTGGCTGGCGACGCGAATGACCAAACTCGGGACGGCGATTACCGAAACAATCGTTCACGACTACGGCACCTCAGCTTTTCTTTCGCGCCTCAGCGATCCGTTTTGGTTTCAAGCCTTCGGTGCGGTTATGGGCATGGACTGGCATTCGTCAGGCATCACGACCTCAGTCATGGGCGCACTCAAGAGAGGACTGGCGTCACGCTCCGATGAACTCGGACTGTACATCTGCGGAGGTCGAGGGAGGTTCTCACGGAATACGCCGTCCGAACTCAGATCACTTGCAGACAAACGTGGATTTGATGGTGACGCATTGGTGCGCACCAGCAGGCTGACCGCTCGCATCGATAACAACGCGATCGCAGACGGCTTCCAGATCTATTTGCACAGCTTTATCGTGAGCGCAGATGGTGAATGGGCCGTAGTGCAGCAGGGTTTGAATGATCGAAATGGCATGGCGCGTCGTTACCACTGGCATTCAGCTTCGGTGGAAGACTTTGTGCAGGAACCACACAGCGCAATCGTCGGCGAGAACCAGGGAATAATCATGAATCTGGTTGACTTCGATGCCAAGCCGGCGCAGCGCGCAATGCTTGGGTTGACCCATGAAAAGCCCGAGGTCGCATTGAATGCCGCACGCTACCTGCGCATGCCGAGTCATCACGAGGTGATGGAACGAAACGTCGATCTCACCAGACTAGGAGCAGTACTGGCAGTTGCTTATGAGCGCGGGCTTCACGACTTCGCGGAGTTATTGCTTTTGGAGAAGCTCGGTCCTCGTACCCTTCAGTCGCTCGCGTTGGTTGCGGAGGTTGTTCATGGCGCCCCGACACGCTTTGCCGATCCCGCACGCTTTGCATTTGCGCATGGTGGTAAGGATCGACATCCATTCCCGGTGCCTTTGAAAACTTATGATGAGTCGCTCAATTTTTTAAGGACCTCACTTGAT
>DATJKB010000265.1:0-3500 GCA_035491875.1 Pyrinomonadaceae bacterium
CGCAAATTTTTCCAATCGCTGGCGGCATGACTGACGATCGCGGAATTTATCGCGCGTTCGGGTTGATGCCTGGCCGGTACAAAGTCGCAGTTGGACGTGCCGAGGATAGTTTCAAT
This sequence comes from Pyrinomonadaceae bacterium, assembly GCA_035491875.1. Taxonomy (GTDB): domain Bacteria; phylum Acidobacteriota; class Blastocatellia; order Pyrinomonadales; family Pyrinomonadaceae; genus PSRF01. The sequence continues at coordinate 117 of DATJKB010000265.1, forward strand.
CCCACGCAGGCGCAGGGCAGAGCCACCTACAACCGCGTGTTTCATCCAGACACCAGCGATCCAGCGAAAGCTACAATCATTGAGGTGACGCCAGGGAGCGAAGCTACTGGCCTAGATATCACGCTTGAAAAACCCGTCGACACTTACTCAATCAGCGGACGAGTTGTTGATGGCGAAAAGGGTCAACCTGTGGCTGGCGTACGCGTGGGCCTGGAAAAAATGGGAGAACGCTTCCAGACGTATTCAAATTTTGGCATAGCCAACGCCCTGGGTGAATTCACATTCGATAATGTCGTACCTGGCAAGTACACGTTTTCACTGATGGCGGACCGCGGTAATGAACGAGTGCTTGAATCCACTCCCGTCGAAGTCATCGAGGGAAACGTCTCAGGAGTGGTCTTGCGAGTAACAAGTGGCGCAACTGTTTTAGGAGTGATAGCTATTGAAAACGAAAGCCCACAAGCACTCGCGAAACTCCAACAAGTCGAGATTCGCGGATATGTGACGCCGCCGAGTGGAACCGGTGGGCGATCGAGCACTGCGGTAGTTTCAGCAGACGGATCTTTTCACATGGGTGGCTTGCCGGGCGGAACGCTCAGATTCCTTATTACCGGCCCACGTGGAAGTTTTAGCCAATTCAAGAACTTCACAATTACACGCATCGAACGTGACGGTATGCCTCAACAGGGAAACCGCTTTGAGATCAAAGACGGCGAGCAAGTAACAAGAGTGCGAGTCGTGGTGAACTATGGGGATGCTATTCTTCGCGGCTCAATAAAAGTTGAAAACGGAACGCTACCACCCGGTTCGCGGTTCGCAGTGCGACTTATGCGCATCGGTGAGCCACCAACCGCCATACCAACTAATGTGGGTCAGGTAGACGGGCGGGGAAACTTCATTATCGAAGGGGTTGAGGCCGGAGGTTACGAGGTGATTGCAACGGTAATCACACCTGATAGAACAAATCAACGATCAGTGAAACAGCAGGTTAGCCTCACTGCCGGCGCAACCACCGAGGTTACGCTCATACTTGACGCCTCCAATCCAAAACAGCCTTGACGACCATGACGCCAACGTATGTTAAGCAAATGGCTCTGTGTCTGACGCTGTTGCTGATTAGCGTAATAGGGAATGCGCAGCAATCAAGCTCCGCTGAACAAACGAATGAATCTTCCAGAGGGAACATAACTGGAACTGTCCTCGGCGACCGAGGTCAGCCTCTTGTGGGCGCCAACATTGTCGTCAGGCGCATGAACGTGATTGGCGGCACCGCTCGACAACTCACGACGAACAACGACGGTAATTTCGAGGCAAAGAATCTCGAACCAGGTCTCTATTCGGTGTTCGTAACTGCTCCCGTCTACGTACTGCCGCCTAGAGACCGCGACACTCCGGCGCCTATTTACCGGCCGGGCGACTCAGTCAGGTTCGAATTGATCCGCGGCGGTGTGATTACTGGCACAGTAACGAACGCGTTGAACGAACCCGTAATTTCGATCCGAGTTCGTGCGTTGATGGTCCGCGATGCAAACGGCATTGAGACAAAAGGTCTACTGCAAGCATTCGGCAACGCAATGACGGACGATCGAGGCGTTTATAGAATGTACGGTCTGGTACCTGGCACTTATATCGTGCAGGTTGGCGGCCCTGGATTCGCAGGGTCCGGAAACACTATGCCCTATGATTGGGATGGACCAACCTTTGCTCCATCGTCAACCAGGGACGACGCCATGGAGGTGACAGTCGCGTCTGGCCAGGAAAATACGGTTGACGTTCGATACCGCGCCGAGCCTGGCCACGTAGTAAGTGGCACTGTAAAGAACCTCGGTACCACCACCTCAACTGTGTCGCTGCTACCGGCGAATGGCGGTTGGATGACGTCAAGCAGCACATACCAGCGTCCGGGAGATCGCGGATTTGCTTTCTATGGAGTTCCAGACGGTGTTTACGATGTGCTAGCACAGCAGAGCACCAATGTTCCGGGCGTACCCGCGGAAATCTCTTTTTCAGAAGGTCGCAGAATTACCGTGAAAGGTAGTGATGTCTCTGGGATCGAACTTGTGACTAAATCACTCGGATCGATGACCGGCGCCGTAGCGTTGCAACCATCGACAGCAGCGGAATGCGCAGGTAAGCGACGACCCGCTTTGGCGGAAATAATGTTGACCGCTCAACAGAATAGTAAGGGTCTCGAGTCAATACCGCTTCCGCTTCAGCGCACCGCCGCGTTTGCCGCTCCGGATAAAGATGGGACGATCACGTTCAGAAATCTGGTGAGCGGACAGTACGCGATTATCCCTCGATTTTTTGCCCGGTATTGGTATCTGCAATCAATCACCCACACGACTGTAGGAGCGGCGTCAGCAAAATCCGCCCTGTCTAACCAGAAGATCGACATAGCAAAGAATTGGGTCAACGTGAAGTCAGGCGATCGTTTGACCGGATTTACAGTAACTTTAGCTGAAGGAGCGGGATCGGTTCGCGGACGTTTAGCTGTTGGCGAAGATCGCAAAGCTCCTGCGAACCTCAACGTCTTCTTCGTTCCGGCCGAGCGTGAAAAGGCAGACGACGTATTGCGCTACTTCGCTTTTGAAGTGGCTGCGGATCAAACGTTCAGTGCCGACAACTTGCCGCCAGGTCGCTACTGGCTAATCGCGAAACCTCGACTACAAAGAGACACGCCTGGCAACAATCTACGTTTACCCGATGGAGGGCAGCAGCGAACAAAGATTCGCCTGATGGCTGAAGCAAGTAACACCGTAATTGAATTAAAGCCCTGCCAGAACGTCACCGATTATCAACTCCGCGTTGTCTCGCCGTGAAACGGCAGACGATCGGTAGCATTTACTCGCTTTGAATTAGCTTCTTGGATCGTTCATCAAACAGTTCGAGACTATTGGAATCTTAGATGCAGACGGTAACTTCTCGACGATGATCTTCACTTGATACGTGCTCGTGGCGTGGGCTTGAATCTTCTAATAGGAGGTTCAGCGAGTCGAGTAGCTCCTCAGCTTCTGATTTCGTCAGATACAAAACGATCGTTTGGATCGAGCGATCAGTGTCCTCATCCAGTATCCTCATTCCTCCTCCTATCTCGATGGGCTCAACGGCCCGGACAACGAATTGTTTGTGGGCATGGTAAAACCTTGACGCTCCGCAAGGGCGCTTGTTAGACTCCAATTACATTCCAAATAGGGCCCGGCGCGAACCTGCGTCGCTCGGATTTTCCCCTAAGACCCGCGTGTGCGGCGCAGTCTGATTTTTCACATCGATGGAGGTGCATGGTGGGCTTCAAAGTCGGCCAGAAAGTCGTTTACCCCAATCATGGAATCGGGACCATCGAGCAGATTGAACAGAAGCAAATAGGAGCTACTCAACTTCCCT
>DATJKB010000266.1:0-8870 GCA_035491875.1 Pyrinomonadaceae bacterium
TGGGGATTTCGGATTTTTCAGCCGCAGATTTCGCTGATAAACACCGATCAGATCTTCTCCCTTAATGTACGGTGGGTTTGATCTGCTTCATCTGTGAAAATCTGCGGCGGAAAAATCCGAAATCCGCATTCCGACATCCGCATTCCGAAAGCTTTCTTAGCGAGCGTGTGTTCCTGGCGGGAGATTCGCTTTCCGCTGGTAACTAGCTAGAACCAGCATCGCAAGCGCGGTCATGCATAAGAGCAGAAAGAGTAAGGTCTTTCGTGGAATTCTCAGAGGGAGCCGAGCTGAAGAAACTTCAGTCGTTCGTTCCATTTCGCCCTGGTTGAGGGCGCGCGAATCCAGCCGTGCTCTCGTTTCTCGCAACACACCCTTCAAACCATCAACCGCTTCGCGCTCGATAAGTCTGCGCTTTATCCCTGTGAATAAACCCCGCAGACCGTCTGCGAGCGAATGATTCTCGTAAAAGAGATAGTGATTGCCCGTCGGATTTGTCGCCAGACCTGTTAGTGCGATTGACGCGTCAAAGTAGTGGTTTGCATAGATCTGCTTCGACAAAACCACAACCTGCGGACCGGATTCCTGATCTGACTTGAAGATCACGATATGGTTAATGGCAAGCACAGGCTTCAGACCAAGTTTGATCTTCGACCAAACGATTGCATTCTCAACTGGTGACCAACCTTGTCCTGAAAACCAAGTTCCGTTTTGCGGTACTTCATTGAAGAAGCCCGGCAGAGACGCCAACAGCGCGCGCTGTCCTTCGACCAGCGGAGCTGCAGTAGGCTTGTCGTTGTATTCCATCAATGCTGAATCACCGCGCTGCAGGTAGTCGCGCACATAGTCCAGCAGCATTTGTCTATACAGATGAGTGGCCTGGTCCGCATAATCTGTTGCTTGCCAGTCCACACCTTTCTGAAACTGTTCGATCATCCTGGCCGAAAGCTTTAACTCACAGTTGCCAACCACGCATTTCCTGAGGTCCTCGATATCACGAGTCTCCATCGTCAAGGTTTCCAAGTCGTCTATCGTTGGTACGCTACCGAACCGCCCGATCTCAAGGATTGCCCGGTTATTTTTGGTCGCTATAGAGTCTCGGAAGGATTGGAGAAATACTTCAGCCGGCGCTTGCACCCGCACTAGTCCATAGACAGACACTTCCTGCTTGTGGTGGGGTGGTAGACGCGTTACGACTGGCTCTCCTCGGTGCAACTCACCAAAATCCATCTCATCCAATGCCGCTTTTTCATGGAGAATATTTTGTAGATCAGGCCTGCTCTGAGCATTAGTGGACTGGGCAACCAGGACAATCGTAAAGAGACTGATCAATGCTCGGACACTATTTGCCCGGATCCAGAATGGATCTCGTACGCCAGAAATTGGATCGCCGGGTTGGACAGCTCCCAACTTGTCTGGATTATTGGCCAATCGGGTGACCTTTCCTATTAAGCGAGTGGAATCGCGCTCCAGAATGGCATATCCCATGCCAGAAAATGGGGGATAAACTCGATGCGAGGGAATCTAGAACGATTAGAGAACTAAAGGCTGTCGAATTCCACTTTTTAGATGCGCCGACCCCGGGGCTTGGTTTAACCGTCTGAGGCGTTGAGCACCTAATCTAAACGTTTGTTTTGCAATCTACCTTTAGCTGATGAACCGCTGATTGTCTAGTCACTTGTTTGAGGCGCTCCCGAACACTCAACTCTCTGCGTACCCTCGGCGTGCTCTGCGGCTCGGCGGTTTGTTGGTTTGCAGATACTCAAGAAGCCAGTAAGTAAGACGCGCTCTCCACGAAGTCCTTAATCTAGCCTCAGTCCAACAAGTCGGATAGAATCCCGCCAGCACGAACCGACTCTATGGACGGTGCCGGTGTCAGCGCTTTTACCGTACACACTTTGAATTAAACATGCTTCCAGTGAATTTCAACGACATTGTTGCGGCGCGAGAGTTTATCTCGCCTTATCTAGCTAAGACGCCATTGGTCCATCTCTCGAAGATCTCGGACGAATTAGGTTGCGACTACTACGCAAAACTAGAGAATCTTCAACCCATCGGCGCTTTCAAAGTGCGTGGAGGTGTCAATCTAGTCGGCACTGCCACCGCAGATGAAAAAGCAAACGGAATCGTGTCAGCGTCCACAGGAAACCATGGACAGTCGATCGCATATGGCGGACGACTGTTTGATACGCGCGTGATTATCTACGCACCGGCAGAGAACGTTAACCACGCGAAGGTTGACGCGATGCGCAAGCTCGGTGCTGAAGTGCGCCTCCACGGTCGTGATTTTGATGAAGCACGTTTGGAATGTGAACGAGTGGGCCGTGAGGAAGGGATGCTTTACGTACACTCAGCCAATGAGCCGAAGTTGATCGCAGGCGTGGGCACAATTGGTTTGGAGATTCTGGAAGATCTCGCTGACGTGGATGTAATACTCGCTCCAGCCGGTGGAGGCAGTTGCGCTTCAGGGAATTGCATCGTCATGAAGCATCTTAAGCCGTCGGTTCGAGTGATTGCAGTTCAGTCTGACGCAGCACCTGCAATGTGGCACGCCTGGCGCAATCGAAACCTCGATCCGTATCCGACAATGAAGACGGAACATGAGGGTTTGGCGACGCGTGTTCCGTTTGAGATGACCAATCGAATTCTCTGGGAACTGCTTGATGATTTCGTTTTGGTTTCAGACGAAGAGATCAGAGATGCCATTCGTCTGCTCGCGCGCAACGCCAAGCAAGTGGCTGAAGGAGCTGGAGCGGCGTCGCTGGCTGGTGCAGTGAAACTACGAGATCAACTGCACGGTAAGAAAGTGGTTGGAATTCTGACTGGTGGCAACATCCCCCCAGAACGATTAGCGGCGGTGCTGAACAACTAAGACTCTTTGGAGTGCGGCGACCTGTCGCCGCTTTTGCTTCAGATAGCCAAAACGCGCCGGAATTAAAAGCGGCGACAAGTCGCCGCACTCCAAAGCAACTTCACAACTCTTAACATCTTTTTACCTACGCCTAACACCTTTCGCGGTGGATAATCGTATGGTGTCATTGAAATATCGCACTACCAAAAGGCATCCATCATGACTGCGTCGAAGAAAAGAAAATTCCTGGGCAGCTTGAATCGGTTTCGACTTGTGCTGACGCTTGGCGTCGCTTTGCTCTTGCCCGCCGCCGGTCTCATATATACCAACTTCAGGCAACTCGAAAAGTTTGAACGCGACAAGGTGCTTGAAGCCGCTATCCATCGCGATTTTCAGGAGTTGCTTGGGATCACTGAGAAGCGAATGAATAAAAAGATCTACGGAATGGTGGAAGATTTTCGCGGCATGTATCCATCACCCGATGCTGATCAGCTGGAGAAAGAAGTCAAATTAGAGCAGATACTGCAGAAGACCCAGGACATCTCAGATGTCTTTTACTTTGATGAGAAGGGTCTAATCGTTCATTCGCAGCGCCACAAGATGGACGACAAGTATTACCGTGAACAGCACGACAGTTTCGGTAAAAACTATGGTGTTTGGTTCAAGAGCGAAGGCCATGTGATGCTCGAGGCGATGCGCAAGCGAAATAGACCGCTCGTTTATCCGGGCCCTGCCAAGCGCCAGTATGGAGATGCGTTCGTAGTGACGGTCGTTTTTGAGTTACCGAAGATTCAAAAAGACCGAGTGGTGTTTGCCGGATTTACTCTTGACGATCTTTATCTGAAGAAGTGCTTTTTTCCCGGCGCGTTGAAAGAGGCGATCAGTGACAAGATGAGTGACCAAGGTGGGAATCGGATCGCGATGATGATCTTCCCGTCTGACATCGAAGGTGGTATGCAAGGAAAACCGATCGCGGTTACAGAAGGATGGGGTGACGGAAAGCCGGAAGTGACGCGGAAGTTTGATGAAGTTTTCCGCGGACTCGCGCTTGGCGTTAGATATCAGGGCACGAGCGTCAAGGAACTCGGACAGGCGTGGGTGCGTCAGAGTTTCATCATTCTCGGTATCCTCACGTTGATGACCATCGGCGGGTTAGTACTAACCAAACACATGGTCAGCAAAGAAATGGCGGTGGCGAGGTTGAAGTCTGACTTTGTCTCGAACGTCTCGCATGAGCTGCGTACGCCGCTCGCTTTGATTCGTTTGTATGCAGAAACGCTCGAGCTGGGTCGAATCACCACTCCAGAAAAGAAACATCAATATTATCGCATCATCCGCAAAGAGAGTGAGCGGCTTACGTCTCTGATCAACAACATTCTCGACTTTTCGCGCATTGAAGCGGGCCGCAAAGAATATGAGTTTCGCGAAACCGATATCGCTGAACTGGTGCGTAATACGCTCGACTCCTATCGATATCAGATCGAGCAACAGGGATTCGCGCTGGAGGAGAACATTCAGTCGAATCTTCCTTCATTGCAAGTCGATCGCGAAGCAATCGCTCGCGCGCTCGTGAACTTAATCAACAACGCCTTGAAGTATTCGAGCGAAGACAAGTTTCTCGGCGTAAAGCTTTATCGAGACAATGGTGTTGTCAAGCTCGAAGTGATCGACCATGGCATCGGTATAGGTCGTCACGATCAATCGAAAATATTTGAGAAGTTTTATCGAGCCGGCGATCCGCTGGTTCACAACACGAAAGGGAGCGGGCTCGGGCTTTCACTCGTCAGACACATCTCAGAGGCACACGGCGGAGACATCGCCGTCGAAAGCACACCCGGAAAAGGGAGTAAGTTCACCCTGGCGCTCCCGGTGAAAACCGTCCCTGAAATGGTTCCGCATCAAGCCGCAGAAGGATCAGTCGCGTGATGAATAGAAAAATGAAATTTCAAAGTGAATCAAATGGAGATGGTGGCCACATCTCCGAAGCCCCAGCCACTTCGCGTTCAACGAATGGCAAGACGCGCATCCTGATTGTCGAAGACGAGCCCGCGATGGTCCAGGGCCTCAGAGACAACTTCGAATACGAAGGGTACGAAGTAATAAGTGCGGGCGACGGGCTCGCCGGTCTCGAGCGCGCATTGTCGGACAATCCTGATCTCGTTGTGCTCGACGTCATGATGCCGCGAATGAGCGGCCTGGATGTTTGCAAGCAGTTGAAGTCAAAACGACCAGGCATTCCGATCATTATGCTGACTGCGCGCGGTCAGGAAATTGACAAGGTAGTTGGTCTTGAGCTTGGTGCCGACGATTATGTGACGAAGCCATTTTCGATTCGGGAGTTGATGGCGCGTGTGAAAGCTGTCTTGCGACGGGTTTCTACGCAAGGTCCAGCGACGGAGATTTATCGCTTCAGTGATGTTGAGGTGAACATTCGTAGCAACCAGGTATTGCGCAACGGGGCACCAATAGATTTGTCGGCGAAGGAGTTTGCGCTACTCGCGTACTTCGTGGCCCATCCAGCAGAAACTCTGAGTCGCGACCGTTTGTTGGATGCTGTGTGGGGTTACGAAAACTATCCAAACACGCGCACGGTCGATACGCACATCGTTCATTTGCGGCAGAAGCTGGAACCAAATCCAGAGGAGCCGCGGTTCATTCTTACCGTTCACGGGACTGGCTACAAGTTCGTTGGCTGAATTCGGATCTTGTTGAGTCTGTTAATCCTGTTCAGTGGTTTGACCTGGTGAATCTGTATGACCGCTCTCTCGTACCATCAGAGATCTGAGCAGGATTAACTGGCTTTACAACATCGGGAGTTAGGAACTGGGTTATGAATCGTTCAGGTTTGAGCGCACTAGCAACACCACGTGTCGAAGTCCCTTTAAATCGTCGACGTCCGTCAGCGCTCGCGCAACGACGCGAATTGGAAGGGAAGTTAACCGCACTACAGAAGGACTATGCAGAACTTCACGCCGAGATGTTTGAAGCCGCACAGATCCATCGACGGCTTTGCGCTCCCCGCCTGGTCCGATACTCCCAGTTTGAAATCGCGAGTGAGATCTTTGCGGTGCGGCACCTCGCGGGCGACTTCTTTACGATTAACGAACGCGACGGCCAGGTAGTGCTGGCTCTCGGAGATATCTGTGGTAAGGGACTGGCGGCCTGCATGTGGACCGCACACCTCGTTGGTCGTGTAAATTTCCACGCCAACTCCAATAGCGATCCAAAGCAAATTGTTTCGGAAGTTAATAAGGATGTGTGCCTGACCGGCAAACTTACTCCGCTTGCGAGTTTGTTCGTTGCCCGCCTTGATCCGATCAGCGGAGACCTCGAGTACTGTAGCGCCGGACATCCTCCTGCAATGCTTCTGCGTGCAAACGGTGAATTGGAATCGCTGTCTGACGGAGGTCTATTGCTGGGAGTTGTTCCGACAGCTTCATACGTTACCGGTTCAGTGCATCTGAACACAGATGATGTGCTGTTGGCTTACTCCGATGGTGTTATAGAATCGTGTAATAGGACGGAGGAAGAATTTGGTGTCGCGCGTCTGGAAGCCCAGCTGCGACAGGCGAATTCACTAGGTGCTTCGGCTGAATCGTTGTTATTCTCAGTACTCGCAGCTGTCCAGGATTTCGCGACGACTCATCCTTTAGTTGATGACTTGTCGCTGGCTGTTGTTCGACGTGACGCAGGCGCACCATCTCAATCGCAGTCAGTTGATCGCTTGCACCTCTTCTTTTAAGCGTCGCAAGAGATGACAAAGTTTGAGCCAGATCGATTTGAGGTGAGCAGGCCTTTGATGCTGGCAGGTTTGAAGGAGCACTACACGCCTGACACCATGGAGAACATTCCCAAACAGTGGGAACGTTTTCGGCCTTTCATGGGCAATGTGCCGACGCAGGTTGACGCTAAGACTTATGGCGTTTGTTACAACGTGAACGGCGGCGAGTTTGACTACCTTACGGGTGTGGAAGTGTCAAAGACTTCCGAACTTCCTGACGAACTCACCTTCATTCGCATTCCCTCGCAGAAGTATGCCGTGTTCGTCCATCGCGAACACATCTCGAAGATCAAAGATACGATCGATGCGATCGGCAAAGAATGGTTACCCACTGCCGATTATGCACCTACGGGTGATCCAACGTTTTTTGAGCGTTATGAGAATTACGATCCTGCTACTGGAACAGGCGATATTCAGATCTGGGTGCCCGTGACTTCACGTTAACTTCACACTAGCATCTACGAAATCTTCCCCCGCCTAATAATTGCCGATTGGCGATTGCCGATTTTGCTGATCCGGACCAGAGCAAAAGATAGACGGATATTCGCATCAGTACATCAATCGACAACTGCCAATCCGCAACTGGCCATTCGGCAATCTGCAATCAACAATTTGCAATGTTCGGGATTATTCACATCACAAGGAGTTTTCAAATGGCGTACACGCACCATATTCGACGATTCATTCCGCTTGCCTTCGTTCTCATAATTGCGGCTGGCTCAGTTTGTGCCAAAGCTCAGGAGAAGAGAGGTGACGCTGCCGGCTCGAGACTCGCGTGGCTCGGTAGCGTGAAGATTTATTACATGAACTACGGCCAAGGTGGCGAAGCGTTAGTTCTGATTCACGGATGGACGCAGAGCATCGATGCATGGCGAGATCAAATCCCTGAGTTAGCGAAGCGGAATCGGGTGATCGCGATCGATCTTCCTGGGCACGGCGAAAGCGACAAGCCGGACACGAAATACAGCATGGATTACTTTGCGCGCGCTGTTGAGGCGGTAATGCGCAACGCAAAGGTAAAGCGCGCAGTGTTGGTTGGGCACAGTATGGGAACGCCTGTAGCCAGGCAGTTCTATCGTAAGTATCCGGACAAGACCCTAGCGATTGTAATCGTCGACGGTGCGCTGAAACCGTTTGGCGATGCAGCGATGATGAATAATTTGATTGCAGGCCTTCGTTCTCCCAACTACAAGGAAACGATAGCGCAGATGTTTACGGGGCTGTCTGGTCCTTCACTGGCGCCTGAGATTAAGGAGCGAATTACAGCGGCGACGATGAGCACGCCACAGCCTGTTTTGGTGAGTGCCATGGAAGGGATGGCAGATCCTTCGATCTGGGGAGATGACAAGATCAATGTTCCGGTGTTGGCCATCATGGCGAAGAATCCGTTCTTTCCACCTAACATCGAAGAGATGAGTCGTGCTTTAGTGCCTAACCTCGAGTTTCAAATGTGGGAAGGCGTCGGACACTTCCTGATGATGGAGAAGCCTAAGGAGTTTAATGCAGCGGTGATCGCGTTTTTGGATAAGAACAAACTGTTGAAGGAATAGTCGTAAGTCCAAAGTCCTGAATACCACCGACGGCAGTCGGTGGATTCGTTCAAGTCCTACCTACAAATCTGGCATCAAACCAACTTCGACGCGCCGCGGACGAAATTGAGCAGGAGAGCGCAACTCCATTCGCGGCGCGCCAAACTGTGGGACGCTTTTGTGTAGGCTGGATCTGAACCATCCACCGACTGCCGTCGGTGGTATTCAGGACTTTGGACAGTGAACGTTGGACGTTGGACTCGATTCTTCTGTAAAGTGCTCAAGCGCAAATAACATCTGCGTTGGTCTGAACCCGGAGATTACATAGCAAAGGTTTTTTAATGCCAGCAAAACTGAAGGTTGGGGTTGTCGGCGTCGGCCGCCTCGGCAAAATGTATGCTCGCTATTTCTGCGGGCGAATTGAGAACGCGACCGTGGTGGCGATCGCCGACGTTTCAAGAGCGACGCTACAAGCGGCCGGCTCTGAATTAGAAGTTGCGAAACAGTTTGCCCACCCGGAAGATTTGATTTCGGACAAGGGCGTAGACGCAGTTGTAATCGTCAGCACAACAAGCACGCACAAGGAAATTGCAGTGTACGCGGCCCAGGCTGGCAAACCGACCTTCTGCGAAAAGCCTTTGTCGATATCTTTGCCTGATGCGCTCGACATGCAACGCGCAATTGATGAGAGTGGCACGTTTTTTCAGATGGG
>DATJKB010000267.1:0-3941 GCA_035491875.1 Pyrinomonadaceae bacterium
AGTACACGACACCGACTTCGCCTCTCGATACAGCGTATGGCGCGAAGATCGCGGAATACACAACCGAGAAATATTTTCTGACGGAACTCGTGGATCACATACCGGCGTCTGACAAAGTGCCCTCGCCAGAAAAGATTCTCGGCTACGCTGTCGGCACTCCCAACAAACTCACCTACACCAAAGATCTATATCGCTACTATCGCGCGCTCGCTGCGGCTTCGACGCGTGTGCGTATTTTGGTGGCGCCGGAAAAGAGTGAAGAGGGACGTGAGCAACTGCTGATACTCGTGAGCGATGAAGCCAATCTCGCTAAGCTTGATCGCTACAAAGAGATCACGGCGAAGCTTGCTGATCCTCGGAAGATTACTGAGGCCGAGGCCCAACAGCTTACGCAAGAAGGAAAGCCGTTCTACTGGGCATCGGGATCCATCCATTCTCCGGAGACGGGCTCGCCCGAGATGTTGATGGAAATGGCTTACCGGCTCGCAGTCGAAGACTCGCCGTTCATCGAAGACATCCGCAAGAACATGATCGTGATGATCACTCCCGCACTCGAGGTGGACGGACGTGATCGCATGGTGGATCTTTACAACTACCGCAAAGCAAATCCTGGCAAACCGACGCCGCCACTACTCTACTGGGGCAAATACGTGGCGCACGATAACAATCGCGACGGACTCGGCCTGGCGCTGGCTCTTACTCGCAATCAAATGAGGACGTTCCTCGACTATCACCCGACTGTACTCCACGACCTGCATGAATCGGTGCCTTATCTCTACACAATGACCGGCACTGGTCCATACAACGCCTGGCTCGACCCTCTGGCTATCGATGAATTCCAACTTCTCGCGTATCACGAGATTGAAGAGATGACGAAGCGGGGCGTGCCCGGCGTTTGGACACATGGCTTCTACGATGGCTGGGCGCCGAACTACATGCTTTACATCGCGACTGGCGCCAACTCCATTGGTCGCTTTTACGAGACGTTTGGCAACGGTGGTGCAGACACACGCGAACGAACGCTCGGCGCAAATCAAACGTCGCGCGTTTGGTATCGACCAAATCCGCCCTTCCCGCGCGTCAACTGGTCGATGCGAAACAACGTAAACATGCAACAATCGGCGATTTTGTTTGCGATGAATTTTGTCGCCAAAGACCGCCAAAGATTCCTGAACAACTTCTATCTGAAGAGCAAACGCGCAGTCGATAAGGCTCTGAACGAGGGGCCAACTGCCTGGGTAATCCCCGGCGACACAACTCGTCCGGTTGAAGCTGCCGACATGGTGAACCTGATGCGCATGCGCGGCATTGAAGTGCAGACAGCTAACAAGGAGTTCACCCTCAAAGACCAGAAATTTCCTGCGGGCTCTTACATCGTCCGCATGGATCAGCCCTACTCGCGCATGGCCGACATGTTGCTCGATACCCAGTACTACAACGTGACGGATCCAAGCCCGTACGACGATACAGGGTGGACCATGGGTGCGATGCGGAATGTGAAGACGGTTCGCATCACCGACAAGAGTGTGTTGGACGTGCCGATGACATTGTTGACGAGCGATGCGAAAGTTCGCGGAAAGCTCAGTGGCGAAGCTTCTCCGGTCGCCTTCATCATCAATCACAATACCGACAACACGCTTGCAACGCTGCGGTTCAAGCTGAAAGACGTAAAGATTGGCGCCGCCGAAGATTCATTCAAGGTTGGCGAACAGCAGTTCAATACGGGGTCGTTCATTATCAAGACTGAAGGAAATCCAGCGGATCTGAAACAGCGGCTGGAGACGTCAGTTACTGAATTGGGACTTAAAGCAGTCGGGGTCGCAAAACTTCCCGAAGTCAAAACTCACGACCTTGCGGTTCCCCGAATCGCCATCGTTCACACTTGGACCAATACACAGAACGAAGGTTGGTTCCGGATCGAGTTTGACCGGCTGCAGATCCCGTATACCTACATCTCCGATCAGGTCATTCGCAACACGCCAAATCTTCGTGAGAAGTTTGACGTGCTAATCTTTCCGCCCGTCGGTGGCTCCGCCCAAACGATCGTGAACGGAATGCCAATGCGCGGCGATCCGATTCCCTGGAAGGCCTCGACTGTAACTCCAAACTTCGCACAGTCGCCGGACCAAACCGACGATATGCGCGGCGGCATGAGCGTGATAGGCGTCGCCAATCTGCAGAAGTTCATCGAGAACGGTGGGCTCTTCATCACCATTGGTGGTGTTTCGCAAATTCCGATCGATTATGGCATCACCTCCGGTGTTTCGATTCAACCTGCTGAGCGGCTGCAAGCGCGTGGCTCGATCTACAACGCGACCTTTGCGGATCGAAAGAGTCCAATTGCTTACGGCTATGACGCAGGTCTTCCGATCTACTTTAGCCAGTCGCCATTGTTTCAAGTGGCTGCGGGCGGTCCAGGTGGATTCGGCGGCGGCGGTGGTGGCGGCGCGGGCGCAGGCGGCGGCCAGGCTGGCGCTAATCGTGCATCAGGGCGTGGTGGTGTAAACGATCCTGATGTTATCCAGGCGATGCCGCAGCCGCGTCCTGCGCCCGAACGCACACCAGGTGCAGGAGGAGCAGATACTGACGAGCAGCGGGAGAGTCCGTTCTATACCCCACCGCAAATGCGGCCGCGTGTGGTGATGCGTTTCGCGGCTGACGAAAAGAACTTGTTGGTGAGCGGAATGCTCGCGGGCGGTTCGGAACTCACGAACAAACCGGCGATCGTGGATGTTCCAGTTGGACGCGGTCATGTCGTGATGTTTGCGACGAATCCGATGTGGCGTCATCAAACACAGGGAGAGTTTTTCCTGTTATTCAATGCTGCTTTGAATTACGACAACCTCGGCGTAGGTCGTTCGGAAGGACGTGGCGGCGCGCCGAGAACAAGTTCGGGAGACGATCAGTAGCGAAGGAAGAGCGGCCGCAGATTTTCGCGGATTACGCAGATCAGAACAAACTAAATGCATTAGTTCCTGACGTTTGGTTTGATCCGTGTTCATCTGCGAAAATCTGCGGCCAAGTCTTGTCTATTATGGCGACGATCCTTACTGACATCGAAACACGGGTGCTTGGTTCACTTATCGAGAAACAGGTGACGACGCCTGAGTACTATCCGCTTACACTCAACTCGCTGACTGCGGCTTGCAATCAAAAGAACAATCGCCACCCGGTGACGTCATATTCGGAAGACGACGTTTCTCAAGGTCTGGAAAGTTTGCGCGAGAAGAATCTTGCGTACGTCTTTTATGGCAGTACCAGTCGCGTGCCGAAATACAAACATGTCGCTCTGGAGGTGTTGCATCTCAACGCCGCTGAGTTGGCTTTAATGTGCGTGTTGATGTTGCGTGGGGGACAAACGCCTGGCGAGCTACGCGGCAACGCGTCGCGGCTTTACGAGTTCTCCGGTCTTGAAGAGATTGAACAGACGCTGAATGGTTTGATGTCGCGCGATGGAGATCCAATGGTCGCGCGTCTGCCTCGTCAGCCGGGACAGAAAGAAGTTCGCTTTGTGCATTTGTTGAATGGTGAGCCCTCCGAGCTTGTGGTTGAATCACCTGCGCCGCGGCGTCCGCCACCGCCGCCATCCGATCGCGTCTCACTTCTGGAGCAGGAAGTGACGTCCTTGAAGTCTCAAGTTCAGGACCTTCAACAGCAGTTCGATTCGTTCAAAAAGCAGTTTGAGTAAAGCACCCTCAATAGTCATCGCTTTGCCGTAAGACTCACCAGATCGGCGAGGCCCCGGAATTCTAAGATTCAGACAATTATTCTGAGAGCTAGACGTCTCACCGTTCTGCCTCATCCTCCATCACGAAAAATGGTGAAATCTCTAAGGAAATCTGCTGCGACACAGATCGGCCACGCACTTTCCCAACGGATCCAAGTTTGCAGCTTTGAAAACCAAATCTAAAGAGTCTCGTCCCCGATTACTCATTTGCAGC